>NZ_DAIUCK010000122.1:0-8094 GCF_036846205.1 Rhabdothermincola sp.
TCAGCGTCCGCTCGAACTGGCCCATGTTCTCCGCGTTGATGCGGAAGTAGGCCTGCAGCGGCATCTGGACGCTCACCCCGGGCGGCACGTAGATGAACGAACCCCCGGACCACACCGCCGAGTTCAGGGCCGCGAACTTGTTGTCGTTCTTGGGGATCACGGTGCCGAAGTACCGCTTGACGATCTCGGGGTACTCCCGCAGCGCGGTGTCCATGTCGCAGAAGATGACGCCCTGGCGCTCGAGGTCCTCGCGGTTGCGGTGGTACACGACCTCGCTCTCGTACTGGGCGGTGACCCCGGCCAGGTACTTGCGCTCCGCTTCGGGAATGCCGAGCTTCTCGTAGGTCTCCTTGACCGACTCGGGCAGCTCGTCCCAGGCGTCGACCTGCCCCTCGGTGGGCTTGATGTAGTAGTAGATGTCGTCGAAGTACACCTCCGACAGGTCCCCGCCCCAGGTCGGCAGGGGACGGCGCTCGAAGTGTCGGAGCGAACGGAGCCGGTAGTCGAGCATCCAGTCCGGCTCGCCCTTCATCCACGACATCTCCCGGACGATGTCCTCGCTCAGGCCCTTCTTCGGCTTGAAGACGTAGTTCTCCTCGTCGTGCCATCCGAGCTTGTAGCGACTGAGGTCGATGCCGAGATCGGTGGAGGTCATGGGTGGCTCAGCTCCTCGAATTTCTCCTATCCCGATAGTAACAAATCGTCCTCGGAGGCCAACCCCCGGCGGTCCGGCGTCCCCCGCCGACTAGAATCCGGCCCTCGGACCGCGGTCGGGGGGACCATGAGCGACACTGCCGATCGCCGGCAGGCCGGCGGCCAGGACACGACCGGTACCTCCTCCGTTCGCGGGCTGCTCGCCTCCGCTCCGGTGGGCATCGCCGAGTCGGATCCGGCCGGCACGGTCGTGTGGGTCAACGACCGGTGGCGGGAGATCACCGGCGTCGACCTGCCGACCCCGTTCCCCTACGAGCTGGTGGCACACCTGGTCCACCCCGGCGATCGCCCCCGGCTCGAGGAGCACTACGCCCGGGCCCGCGAGCGCCTCGAGGAGTTCGAGGTCGAGCTCCGGCTGGTGCGGGAGGACGGCACGGTCCGTCACGTGCGACTCCAGGGGGCACCGGTGATCGACGAGGGCGAGCTGGTCTCCTTCGTCGGCACGGTCATCGACATCTCGCAGCTGGTGGAGGCCACGGACGCCCACCGGCGGAGTGAGCAGCGGTACCGGGACCTCCTCGCCAAGGCGCCGGTGGGCCAGGCGATCTACACCCCCGACGGGGTGATGGTCGAGGTCAACGCCGCGTGGCTGTCGCTGCTCGGCTACGAGCCACGGGAGGTGATCGGCCGCAGCTCCATCGACTTCGTGTACCCCGACGACCGCGAGGCCACCCTGCAGGTCGGCATCAAGATGCTCTCCGGTGAGCTCAGCTCGTCGGTCTCCGAACGCCGGCTGCTGCGCAAGGACGGCTCCACGGTGTGGGTGTCGAGCAGCATCACCCTCGAACGCAGCCTCGACGGGGAACCGGCCTACTTCCACTCGCTGGTCGTGGACCTCACCGAGCGGAAGGAGGCGGAGGCGAGGCTCCGGGACCGCGAGGAGCGCTACCGGCGCCTGATCGACGAGGCCCCCATCGCGCAGGTGATCGCTCACCTCGACGGGACGCTGGTTGAGGTCAACCGGGCGTTCCTCGACCTCCTCGGGACCACACGGGACGAGGTCTTCACCCGTGACCCGGTGAAGCTGTTCCATCCCGATGACCTGCCAGGTCTGCGGCACCAGCTCAAGCGCCTGCGGGCCGGTGAGGTGGACCACTTCGAGATGGAGCGGAGGCTCGTGCGGGCCGACGGCTCGCACGTGTGGGTCGCGGGAGGCACCACCCTCATCCGCCAGGGTGGCTCTCTCTACCTGCACTCGGTGATGCAGGACATCACCGAGCGGAAGGTGGCCGAGCAGGCGCTGCGCGAGAGCGAAGAGCGCTACCGGGCGGTGATCGAGGCCCTGCACGACGCCGTCCTGGTCCAGGGCCGCGACCGCCTCGAAGCGGTCAACAGCGCCGCCGTCCGGCTCTTCGGGCGGCCGGCGAGCGAGATCGGGCGCCCCGAGATCTGGGCTGAGATGGATCCCATCGACGCCTCCGGCCGCCCGATCCCCTGGGAGGAACGCGCCACCGCCATCGCGGTCCGCGAACGCCGGCCCGTACTCGGGTACCTCGCGGGGGTGCAGGTCCGAGGACGAGGCCGTCGTTGGTGGAACATCAACGCCGTCCCCCGTATCGCCGACGGGGAGGTCATCGGCGCGGTGACCACCTTCACCGATGTCACCGAGCAGAAGCAGGCCGAGGACGCGCTGCGGGCGAGCGAAGCACTCTTCCGCACTCTGGCTGCGTCGATCCCCATCGGGATCTTCCAGACCGACCGCCAGCATCGCCTGGTGTACGTGAATCCCCGCTGGTCCGATATCACCGAGATCCCCGCACCGGAAGCGCTCGGGCGGCGCTCCCCGATCATCGTGCACCCCGACGATCTCGATCGGGTCATCGTCAGTTACGAGACCGCCATGCGCGAGCGGCGCACCTTCCGTGACCAGTACCGCATCATCACCCCGGGCGGGGCGGTCAAGTGGGTCCGGGTGCACGCCACCCAGCTCTACGACCCCGACGGTGGCGAGATGACCGCCCGTGTGGGCTCGATCGAGGACATCACCCCGCTCATCGCGGCCACCGAGGAGACGACCCGCCTGGCCAGCATCGTCGAGTCCACGAGCGACCTCATCGGCATCACCGATTACGCCACCGGCCAGCTCACCTACCTGAATCGCGCCGCCCGGGAGCTGTTCGGGTTCGCCGACCGGGATCTCGAGGGAACGAGCAACCTCGAGCTGTATGAACCGGAGGTTTCGGATCTGTGGCTCTCCGCCGTGCTCCCCGTGCTCGAGCGCGGTGAGAGCTGGAGCGGAGAGCTCCCCATGCGGGCGGCCGACGGTTCGTCGGTGCTGGTGTGGCAGACCCTCACCGCCCTGCGAGGCCCCGACGGGCAGATCACCCAGATCTCCGCCGTCGGTCGCGACGTCACCGAGCGCCGACGGCTCGAAGCGGAGCTCGCCCACCAGGCCACCCACGACGCCCTGACCGACCTCCCCAACCGAGCCCTGCTCCTCGACCACCTCGAGCTGGCACTGGCCCGGGCCCAGCGTGACGGCCATCTCGTGGCGCTGCTGTTCCTCGATCTCGACCGCTTCAAGACGGTCAACGACACCCTGGGCCACGATGCCGGGGACGCACTGCTCATCGAGACCGCAGAGCGCATCCGGGAGGGCCTCCGCCCCGCGGACACCGTGGCCCGGCTCGGTGGCGACGAGTTCGTCGTGCTCTGCGAGGACGTGCACGACGAGCACCACGCCGTGTCGATCGCGCAGCGGATCCTCTCGGTCATCGAGAGCACGCCCTTCGTGATCGGGGGGGTGGAGGTGCCCACCACGGCGAGCGTCGGCATCGCGCTGTCGCCGGGTGGCGATGCCGCCCACCCCGAAGCCCTGCTGCGCGACGCCGACGCGGCCATGTACCGGGCGAAAGAGCACGGTCGAGCACGTCTGGAGCTGTTCGATGAATCCATGCGGCGCCGAGCCGTGCAGCGCATGCAGCTCGCCGACGAGCTCGCCGCCGCACTCGACGAGGGGCAGATCGTCGTGCACTACCAACCCTGCGTGGACCTGGCGTCCGGGGTGGTGAACGCGGTCGAGGCGCTGGCCCGCTGGGAGCACCCGACTCGAGGCCTGCTCCCACCGAGCGAGTTCATCGCGCTCGCCGAGGAAACCGGCCTGATCGTCGGCCTCGGCCTGCGGGTGCTCTCCGCAGCCTGCACACAGGGCCGGCGCTGGCAGGACGAGCTGGGCGACGCGGCGCCCCGGATCCACGTCAACCTCTCCGCCCGGCAGCTGACCACGGCCAACCTGCCGCTGCTGGTGCAAGGGGTGCTCGACGCGTCGGGCCTGAAACCCTCCTCGCTGTGCCTGGAGATCACCGAGAGCGTGCTCATGGACGATGCCCAGGTCTCGATCGACGTCCTCGGTCACCTCAAGCGGCTCGGGGTGGTGATCGCCATCGACGACTTCGGCACGGGATACTCGTCGCTGTCGTACCTGCGGCGGTTCCCCGTCGACGTGTTGAAGGTCGACCGATCCTTCGTCGACGGGCTGGGTCCCGACGAGGAGGACTCGGCCATCGTGGCCGCGATCGTGAACCTGGCCCGCACCCTCGAGCTCGAAGCCGTGGCCGAGGGGGTCGAGACCGCGGAGCAAGTGAAGTTGTTGCGACGGCTGGGCTGCGGCGGCGGCCAGGGCTTCTACTTCTCGAGACCGGCACCCCCCGAGGTGGTCCGCGAGGCTCTCACGAGGCCGTACCAGGTGTGAACGCTCCGGTCCACGTCGAGAACAGCCGGGCGTAGGAGCCCCCTGTCGACACCAGCTCCTCGTGCGGGCCGAGCTCCACCAGCCGCCCACCCTCGACCACCCCGACCCGGTCCGCCCGGGCCGCGGTGGAGAGCCGGTGGGCAATGACCACCACGGTCCGGCCCTCCATCAGGCGAGCCATCGCCTCCTCCACCACCAGCTCCGTGCCCGGATCGAGGTTCGACGTGGCCTCGTCCAACACCAGCACCGCCGGGTCCACCAGCGCGGCCCGGGCGAGCGAGACCAGCTGCTTCTCGCCCGCGGAGAGCCGGGACCCTCGCTCGTGGACCTCGGTGTCGAGCCCGCCGGGCAGAGCAGCGAAGCGGTCGAGCGCACCGACGGCTGCCAGCGCGGCCTCGACCTCGTCGTCGGTCGCGCCCGCCCGGGCGAGGCGGATGTTCTCCCGGATCGTGCCGTTGAAGAGGAAACCCTCCTGGGGCACGACGACGATCCGCTCCCGCAGCGACCGCAGGGTGGCGTCCCGCAGGTCGACACCGCCGAAGGTGACCCGACCCTCGATCGGGTCGTAGAGGCGGGCCGCCAGCTTGGCCAGGGTGCTCTTGCCGGCGCCGGTGGGCCCGACCAGCGCCAGCCGCTCCCCCGGCGCAATGGCGAGGGACACGTGCTGGAGCACCGGATCGCCGTCCCGGTAGGCGAAGCTCACGTCGTGCAGCTCCAGCGGGCCCTGCCGGGGGAGGTCGACCGCGCCCTGCCGTTCGGGCACGTCCACCGGGGTGTCGAGCAGGGCGAAGAGCTTGTCCAGCCCGGCGCCGGCCGACTGCACCGTGTTGAACAGCTGGCTGAGCTGCTGGATGGGCTCGAAGAGGTTGCCGAGGGTCAGCACGAAGAAGGCGATGGTCCCGATGGTGATGACGTCGCCGATCACCAGCATCCCCCCGACCCCCACCACCAGCGCCGTGGTGCCGAGGCCGGCGAGCTCGATCACCGGCAGGTACCAGGACTGCACGAACACGGAGTCCATGTGGGTGGCATACAGCACCCGGTTGTGGTGCGCGAAGCGCTGCTCCTCGAGCTCCTGGCGGCCGAACGCCTGGACGACCCGGACCCCCGAGATGCCCTCCTGGAGCCTCGACAGCGTGGCGCCGATGCGGTCCCGCACCTCGAGGTACGCCCGGTTCGAATCCCGCTGGAACTTGATGCTCGCCGCGACCACCCCGGGCACGGCCACCAGGCACACGAGCAGGAGCTGCCACGAGACGGCGGCCAGCACGACGATCGACAGCACCAGCAGGAGCGCGTTCATGACGAACATGAGCAGTCCCGTCTGGACGAGCTCGGAGAGGGCGTCGACGTCGGAGGTCATACGGCTCACGATCACCCCGGCCCGCTCCCGGTCGTAGAACGGCATGGAGAGCCGCTGGAGGTGATCGAACACCCGCACCCGCAGGTCGCGCAGGAAGCTCTCGCCGACCCGGCCGATCAGCAGGACCTGCGCCCGGTACACGACGTAGGACGCACCGGCCACCACGACGAAGCCCACCACCGCCCGGTTCAGCGCAGCCCCATCGCCGGCGCTGATACCGGCGTCGATCCCGTAGCGGACGAAGAACGGGCCGGCGAGGATCGACGCCGTCCACGCCACCACCAATGCAGCCGCGACCGCGATCTGGCGCCGGTAGGGGCGCAGCAGCCGAGACGCCCGAACCAACACCCGGCGTGCCCCTCCGCCATCGAGCCGGTCCTGCTCGGTCACCGCCACCTCACGCGACATCCGCACCGAGCCCCGCCGGCGAATCGGCCGCAGCCAGGATCGCCCGGTACTCCTTGCTGCCGGCCAGCAGCTCATGGTGGGTCCCCTCCGCGACCACCCGTCCCGCACCCAGCACCACGACCCGATCCGCGAGGGCGACGGTCGCCGGGCGGTGCGCGATCACCAGGGTGGTGCGGGCCCTCATCGCGCCGGCCAGCGCATCACGGATCTCGTGCTCCTTGTCGGGATCCACGGCGGAGGTGGCGTCGTCGAGGATGAGCACCCGGGGGTCGGCCACCAGCGCCCGGGCGATCGCCAGCCGTTGCCGCTGACCTCCCGACAGCGAGTACCCCCGCTCGCCGATCTCGGTGTCGTAGCCGTCGGGGAGCGATTCGATGAACTCGTGGGCTCCTGCCAGCCGAGCCGCTCGCACCACCTCCTCGCGGCCGGCGTCAGGGTCGGCGAAGGCGATGTTCGCGGCGATGGAGTCGCTGAACAGGAACGTGTCCTCGAACACGATCCCGACCGCCCGCCGCAGCTCACCGAGGGGCACGTCGCGGACATCGACGCCGTCGAGGAGGACGCGGCCCTCGTCGACGTCGTAGAAGCGCGGGATGAGCCGAGCGATGGTCGACTTGCCACTGCCGGTCGCGCCGACGATGGCCACCGATTCACCCGGCCGGAGGTGCAGGTGGAGGTGGTCCAGCACCGGCGTCTCCGCTTCCGGGTGGTAGCGGAACACGACGTCCTCGAAGCGCACGTCACCGAGCCCCTCGTGGCCCCCGCCACCTGACCCACCGCGCACCCCGGGGAGGTGGACGGGCCTCGGAGCGTCCACGATGACCGGGTCGGTGGCCAGCACATCGTGGACCCGCTGCGCCGCGGCGGCAGCGCGCTGCCCCTGGGCGATGATCATGCCCAGCATCCGCAGCGGCCAGATCAGCAACACGATGTACGCGTTGAACGCCACGATGGCGCCGAGGGAGAGCTGGCCGCGGATCACCTGGTGGCCGCCGTAGAAGAGCACCAGGATCAACCCCACGTTCGGCAGCAGCTCCATGGCCGGCAGGAAGCGGGCCCGGATGCGGGTGGCCCGCATCGACTGGTCGTAGACGTCGTCGGCCTCCTGCTGCAGCCGGGCGGCCTGCACCTCCTCCGCGCCCAGGCCCTTCACGACCCGCACCCCGCTCACGCTCTCCTCGACCACCGATGCGAGCTGCGCGGACTCCCGCTGGATGCCCATGACCGCCGGGTGCAGCCGGTTCGAGAACCGCCGACCGAGCACGTTGAGCAGCGGGAGCGACCCGAGCGCCAGCACCGTGAGCACGGGATCGATCGCCACCAGCACAACCGTGACCGCCACGACCGTGACCGCGTTGGAGATGGTGAGCGGGATCAGCACCACGAGCTGCTGGATCTGCTGGAGATCGGTGTTGGCCCGGCTCATCAGGTCGCCGGTCTGCACCCGGTCGTGGAAGCCGAAGTGCAGCCGCTGGAGGTGGGCGAACAGCTGCTGGCGCAGGTCGGCTTCGACGGCCCGGGAGACGCGGAAGGCCCAGTAGCGCCGCAGCCCCGTGAACAGCGCGGCTGCCAGCGCGGCGACCGCGATGGCCGCGGTCCATCGGCCCAGCGCGGCGGCGTCGCGGGTCAGCATGCCGTTGTCGATGCCGCCCTGGACCAGCGCCGGGACCGCGACCTTGGCCCCGGTCCAGCACAGACCGACGGTGACCCCCACGGCAAGGCCTCGCCGCTCCTTCCCGAGCGCCTCGCGGATCAGCCGCCAGCCGTCACGCGCGGTGGATGGTTCGAACGGCGCGACGATCTGGACCCCCTTCACGGTCGTCGACGGTCGCCAGGCTACCGAGGCCCCCGGAGCCACCCCAGCGGGCTCGGTCAGCTAGCCTGCGCCCGTGGCCGCCACCGACCTGCGCGACCGACC
>NZ_DAIUCK010000123.1:0-8073 GCF_036846205.1 Rhabdothermincola sp.
TCCGAGGCCTTGCTCGGCGGGAGGGGCTGGGTGGTGGGTCGCTCGAAGCGGTCGAGTCGAGCGGTGACCTCGGCGACCTGGGCGCTGTAGTCCTTGACGGTGGCGATCCGGTCGAGGTGGGCATCCAGCAGCCGTTCGTGCGCCTCGCGGGTCCACTCCGGAAGCCGCGCAAGGCGGTGATCGCGGAGCGGCGCCACCTCGGTGTAGACGGCGATCGATCTGTCCGGCTCGATCCACTCGGCGAGGCGGAACTGGGCCAGGCGGTCGAGCGCTCGGCTGAACCGTCCGTGTTGGCCGGTGCCTGGACCGAGGCCGAGCGTCTGGGCCAGAGCATCGGCCGGCAGCAACGCCGGCTCCTGTTGGGTCCACAGCACGGGCATCCGGCGGAGGATCGCGACCGAGCTGGGCCCGACGACGGCTCCCCAGCACTGCTCGACGTAGGGGTGGGCCAGGTCGAAACCGAGGCGACGGACTTGGGCATCGGGATGAGGGCGAGCGTGTAGCTCGAGGTTGGTCTCCATACCGGACTACGCCTCGGAGCGGCCCAGATCACCGCGGTGGATCCCACGAGAACGCCAACCGGGACGTGACCGGGAACTCGACCGGGACGGATGGAGCCGACCGGGACAGGAATTCTTCCGATTTCTCGAAACCGGGAACCCAAACGGGAACTCCACCGGGAATGGCCGCGCGGAACCTCGGAGTGTCCACACGACACGAGGAGGTCCCCGATGGAACGAATCCTGCAAGTACTCGACGCCGAATGGAGAGAGCTGGCCACATCCCCCGAAGGCCGGCGAGCTCTTATCCGCTGGACGACCGATCACGACGTGCTCGTCGGCCTGCACGACCTGAACCACGTCGTCGCCTGCCGGTACGAGGAGATCGCCTACGACGTTCTCCTGATTCTCGCGAGGCGGTCGCCCACCGATGAGATCGCGGCCCGCACGCTGTTCCAGATGCTGCTGCCCGGCCTCGTCAGCCTCGTCGGCACCGTCGGCCAAGGTGACTACGACGCTCAGGACGAGATCGTCGCCCTCGCCTGGGAGCGCATCCGCACCTACCCGACCACCCGCAACGGCTCCGTCGCCGCCAACGTCGTGCTCGACGTCCGCAAGCGATACCTGAAGGTCCGGCATGGTGACGAGACGACCCCGCTGTCATCGGTGGACGAGCCGCTCGACGACCCGGCCAACTCCCCGGAGGAGCAGGTCCTCGGACTGCTCCTGATCGAGGAGATCGCGGCAGCGCAGCGCGACGGTCTCATGACCCCCGCCGTGCTCTCGACGATCATGCGGACTCGACTCATCGGTGAACGGCTGGCCGAGGTTGCCGCCGATCAGCGCGTGGAGACGCACGTGCTCTGTCAGCGCCGGTGGCGAGCGGAACGCCGCCTTCGTTCCCTCCCGCTCGCCGGCTGACCGCGATGAGCGCAATCGTTGTTCCAGCACAACCAGTGGACTTGGTCGTTGGTAGCTGTCTAGCCTTTCCCTCGAGCACCGCATGGTCGTGGCTCCGGTCTTGCCCGCCTGACCGTTACGAGGCGGACCACCCATCACGACTGAACGCACCGCGGTTTCCCTCTACCGCCGCTGCGATCACGAGGCTCATTGCTGGGTGTTCGGCCGTCGTGGGGCACGGATCTTCTCTCCCGAGGAGGCCGCCCGTGTCTTGGACCGGACTGCCACAACCCACACCGCGTGCCAGATCCCCACTGGTCGCCGCCGCGATTGCCGCCGCCCTCGTCCTCTGCCTGGGGTCGTCGTGCGGAAGCGACGACGAGACCATCGGTGGCACCACGACAACGGAGCGCTCGACAACGTCAGTGCGAGGCACCTCGAGCTCGGGGGCGACGACCTCGCCCACGACGAGCACCGACTCGTCAACCTCGGTGCCGACGACGGACCCAGCCGCAGACCCGGCGCACCAGGAGATCATCGACGCCTACGTCGCCTACTGGGATGCTCGCTTCGCTGCGAACTCCGGTATCCCGAACCCCCAGGATCCTGCGCTCGCTCGCTACGCGACTGGACGCCAGCTCGAGGCGGTGATCGCCGAGACGCAGGAGAACCTCGACGCTGGGCGAGCGCTGCAACCGTCGCCCGACCCGGTGAACTTCCGGCGGGTGACCGTCGTTTCCGTCGACGGCGACTCGGCGGTCGTCCAGGAGTGCTTTATCGATGACGGACAGGTGATCGAGTCGGCGACCGGTCGAGTGCTCAACGACACGGTCGCCACGCACAGCGTGCAGGCAGACCTGCTCCGAGTCGACGGTCAATGGCGGGTCTCCGCCGCAACGCTCATCCAACGATGGGAGGGGGTGGCCGGATGCGCACTCGCTACTTCTTGATCGCACCGCTCGTCGGTCTCGCACTGTTCCTGGCCGCGACGCCGGCCACAGCCGAAGGTCGCCCGCCCGAGGACGACGCCTACATCGACCAGGACGACAACCCCACCGTCGAGGTCGGCGACAGCGACGACGGCGAAACCGGGGACGACGGATCCACCGGCACCGGGGACCCATGCGTCTGGCAAGTCGTCATCGCTGACGACTTCGCCTCGCACGTCTACGACACGGACGGGGCGATCCAGTACTCCGAGACCGGCCGCTGGCTCCAGAAGGTCTGCCCCGGCGTCGGAGCGGTCCAGGTCGACGGACGGTTCCTCATCCCCGAGGGCGGCGTCGTCGACGTCGAGGCTCTGGCCCTCCAGGCACGTGCGTCGATCGGCATCTCCGGTCCGGTGATCCGCACGAGCCCCGAGGCCGGCAACCGCCTCTATGTCCGAGTCCCGACCTGGCTGTGGGTCGACGGCGGCTGGTGGCACGGCTACTCAGCGACGGCGTCCGCGGGGCGGGTCACCGCGACGGTCTCGGCGCAACCCGTCGCCGCGTCGTGGACCTTCGGCGACGGTGGATCGGTCACGTGCAGCGGTCCCGGTGTGCCGTGGCGGGCGGGCCTCCCGGAGGATGCCACCGACTGCTCGCACACCTTCACCACCTCATCCGCTGGTCAGCCCGAGGGCACGTTCGCTCTCTCAACCACGGTGACGCTCGAGGTGTCCTGGACCTCGAACATCGGGTCCGGCGGCACGCTCGAACCCATCAGCCGAACGGCCAGCCAGGCGGTCGAGGTCGGCGAGATCCAGGCCATCGGAACCGGCGGCTGAGGAGGCAGCGTGGCCACGACTACTCGGACTGATTCACGCAATCGCCGACCGGGTTCGCCCAGCTCGAACGGCGCCGGCACGGTGCACACGCCGGCAGTCGCTCCGCCGAGGCGGCGAGTGCGTCTGCCCGAGCTCGCCGTCGGGCTTCTCGTCACGGTGATGTTCGCTCTCGGCGCCGTGCTCTGGCACCTCAACGCGAGCAGCAAGGTTCCAGCGCTGGCCGTTGCTTCGCCGATCGAACGCGGCGAGGTGATCGAGGCCGCCGATCTCCGAGTCGTCTACGTCGCGAGTGACGACACCCTCGCCCGGATGTCGTCGGGCGAGTCGGACGCAGTGGTCGGCCGCGTTGCACTCGTCGACCTCGCAGCGGGCACGCTGCTCACACGCTCGGTCGTCGCCGACGCGGCCGCGCTCGACGCAGGCGATGGTGTCGTCGGCCTTGCTCTTGATCCGGGCCAGTACCCGGCGCTCGGGCTCGCACCGGGTGACCGAGTCCACGTCGTCCGGTCGGGCGAGACCGCACCCGAGACCGACGACGCGCCGGACACCCAAGTGATCGCCCGAGGTGCGACCGTGTTCGCGGTCGAGGACCTCTCGAGCGATCGCAAGCTCGTCTCGATCCTCACATCGGAGGCAGACGCGGAAGTCGTCGCAGCGACAGCCGGAGCCGGCGGACTGCGGCTCGTGTTGGTGGCAACGCCATGAAGGTCGTCGCCTTCGGATCCGTTCGAGGTGCCCCGGGGGTCACCACCACAGCGACGTTGATCGCCGGCGCGTTGCCCGACCCGTCCGTCTTGGTCGAGGCGGATCTTGCAGGCAGCGTGATGGCCGTTCGCTACGACCTCGGTCGCGAGCCTGGCCTTACGACTCTCGCCGCATCTGGAACGCTCGAGTCGGACGGGTGGCGTGAGCATGCACAGGACGCCGGCGGTGTCCCGGTGCTCGTTGGTCCGGACTCGCCGGCCAACGCACGTTCGCTGTGGCGCAGGGCGGGCTCATCGCTCGGGCAGACCCTGGTGTCGAGTGATGCGACGGTCGTGGCCGACCTTGGGCGACTTGATGACGAAGTGCCTCTGCTCGACCGTGCCGCGCTCCTCGTGCTTCTCGTTCGCCCGGTCGCCGAGCACCTCGTGACGCTGTCGCACCGACTCCCGATGCTTCGTGGTCAGGCGCAACGCGTTCAGGTTGCGGTGGTTCTCGTTGGTGAGGGCTCGTACCGGCCCGTCGATGTCGCCGGCCCGTTGGGCGTCGATGTGCTCGGGGTTCTCCCGCACGACCCGCGAGCTGCAGATGCGCTCTCTGGCGGAGGGACGGGGCTGACTCTGGCGAGGTCTCGCCTGTTTCGGGCGGCGACCGGAGTGGCCACGACGATCCACTCGGCGATCGGTACCTACGGCGAGCCGATCGGGGCGGCCAAATGACGGCCACGATGCAACGAACGGGCGGCAGCGAACCGGATGACGCCCTCGTCGCCCGACTTCATCGCACCGTTGGTGACGCGCTCACCGACGCCCACACCGACCACGAGACCGCTGGTCGTGGTCGGCTCCCGCTCGACGATGAGCGTGCACTCGCTCGCAAGCTCCTTGCCGACGAGCTGCGCCGAATGGCGAGCACCGCGTTCGCCGAGGGCCGGGCCCCGCTCGACGACGCCGCCGAAGATGCCATCACCGTGGCAGTCCTCGATCGTCTCCACGGATTGGCCCGACTCCAACCCCTTCTCGACGATCCATCCATCCGCGACATCCACATCTCGGGATGCGAACGGGTCTGGCTCAACCTCCGCGACGGCAGCAAGGTCCAAGGCCCACCCGTCGCCAACTCCGACGACGACCTCATCGAACTCATCGCCACCGCCGCTCGCCGACTCGGCCGCAGCGAACGGCGTTGGGACAACGCCCATCCCGAGCTCAACCTGCAGCTCCCCAACGGCGACCGGCTCCACGCCCTCATGGCGGTGTCCGGTCGACCGACCGTGACCGTTCGCCGCCACGACTTCGACATCAGCCGGCTGGCCCAGCTCGTGGCGCGCGGGGTGTGCGACGAGCTGATGGCCGGGTTCCTCTCCGCGGCGGTGCGCGCCCGAGCGAACCTGATCGTGGCCGGTGGGACCGGGACCGGAAAGACCACCACCCTGCGGTGTCTCATCAACGAGATCCCCGCAGACGAGCGGCTCATCACGATCGAGGACTCGTTGGAGATCGGTGTCGAGCGCTTCGACGACCTCCACCCCGACCACGAGACGCTCGAGGCCCGCGACGCCAACACCGAGGGAGTAGGGGAGTTCTCGCTCGCAGACCTCGTCCGCTCCGCGCTGCGGATGGACCCCCAACGCGTGATCGTCGGTGAAGTTCGCGGCGCCGAGGTGCTGCCCATGCTCCTGGCGATGAGCCAGGGAAACGACGGCTCGATGTGCTCGATCCACGCCGACTCGTCGAAGGGGGTTTTCTCCCGCCTGGCGATGTACGCCGCCATGACCGCCGAACGGCTCGCCCCGGACGTCACGAACCTGCTCGTGGCCAATGCCGTCGACCTCGTGATCCACCTCGGTTGGGTCGACGGAGAGCGTGCCGTGACCAGCATCCGTGAGATCACGGGCACGCTCGAAGCCGGCCAGATCGTGTCGAACGAGCTATGGCGCCCAGGACCACGGGGAGCAGGTGTTCCGGCTGCTCCGCCGACGACCGAACTGGCCGAGTCCCTCGAAGCGCATGGGTTCCGGCCCCGTGACCACGCTGCCGCTGAGGGGTGGTGGCGATGACGGTCTTGGTCCTCGCCGCACTGGCTGCCGGCGCGGCCGTGGGCGTGCTCATCATGGTGGCCGGCCTCACCGGTCGTCAGCTGTTCTCACCCGTCGACCTCGACGCTGCGGTCGCACGGTCGGGTCGAGCGCTCGCTCGGTTCGCCGCCGTGATCGGCGCTGGCCTGTTCGTGCTGGCGGCCACCGGCTGGATCGTCGGAGCCGTACTCGCCGGCGCTGCCGCGTGGGTCCTACCGGGGATCCTCGGTGGCAAGGCCACCCGCGAAGCCGCGATCGGCCGCACCGAAGCCATCGCGTCGTGGACGGAGATGATCCGCGACTCGATCGTGGCCGCATCCGGACTGGAGGAAGCCATCGTCGCAACCGCCCCGGTGGCGCCGCCCGCCATCGCACCAGAAGTGCGGGCGATGGTCCACCGACTCGACCACCAACGTTTGCCCGACGCCCTCATCGCCTTCGGCCACGCCCTCCACCACCCTTCTGGTGATCTCGTGGTCGCCGCTCTCGTCATCGCAGCCCGCATGGAGGCGAGCGACCTCTCGAGCTTGCTGTCCCGTCTTGCCGAGGCAACTCGCGGCGAAGCCCGCATGCGCATCCGTGTCGAGGTCGGCCGGACAAGAGTGCGAACCGCCACCAAGGTGATCGTGGGCGTGGTCATCGCGGCTGTTCTCTTCCTGGCCATCGCCAACGGCGACTACCTCACCGTCTACGACAGCCCCGGCGGCCAACTCATGCTCGCCGTCATCGGTGGCGTGTTCGCCCTCGGCGGCTGGCTCCTCACACGCATGGCGTCCATCGACCTTCCCGAGCGGTTCACCGCCCGTGCCGTGGTACCGGGTGGTGAGCCATGACGACTCTCGTGATGGTGATCCTCGGCGCAGGGATCGGTGCCGGCGTCCTGCTGTGCATCCGAGCGTTGACTCCGCGCCCGGTTCCGATCGACTCGCTCCTCGCCGGGCTCGACCGGCCCGGCCGAGCAGTCACCGAACCCATTGGGCCAAGCGAAGCGGCGTCCGATCACCTCGGGCGTGTCGCCCGCCGAACGCTCGAGGCAGCAGGGCTCAACCTCGGTGCGAACCGACATGACTTCGAGCTCGTCGACCGAACCACCGAACGACATGCGCTCGACAAGCTCATGGGCGGGGTCGCTGGTCTCCTCGTCCCGAACCTCGCCGCCCTCGCCCTCACGACCATGGGAATCGGCCCACCCCTCGGGCTCGTCGCCGTTCTCTCCCTCGGCACCGCGGCCCTTGGCTTCCTCATGCCGGACTTCTTGCTGCGCGACGAAGCGGAGAAGCGCCGCCGAGCGTTCCGTCACGCGTTGTCGTCCTACCTCGACCTGGTCAACGTGCTGCTTGCCGGAGGTGCCGGGATCGAAACAGCGCTGTACGCAGCGGCCGACGCGGGCGACGGATGGGGCTACCAGACCATCCGGGGCGCTCTGCGCCGCGCTCGCCTCACCGGTCAATCGCCGTGGGACACCTTCGCCGTGCTGGCCGACGACCTCGGCATCAACGAACTGGCTGAGCTTGCCGCCAACGTCTCACTCGCCGGATCCCACGGTGCACGAATTCGAGCATCGCTCGCCGCCAAGGCCGACACCTTGCGAGGTCACCAGGTCGCCGAGACCGAAGCAGCGGCGGAAGCCGCCACCGAACGCATGACCATCCCGGTCGCTGTGCTCCTGCTCGGCTTCCTCCTCTTCATCGCCTATCCCGCTGTCTCCCAGATCACCTCCATCTCCGGTCCCCAACCCTGAACCGAGCCGCCATCCCCGTAAGGAGCACCCCATGCCTGACCTGACCCTGTACCTCGACTACTTCTGCGCCCGGTTCGACTACGTCCCGCCCGATGGGGAACGACGGCTTCGCGGAGACAGCGGGATGACCACGACCGAAGTGGCCGTCATCACCTTCCTGCTCGTCGGCGCAGCCATCGTCGTGATGGGCATCATCTACGCCGCGGCGAAGAACAACGCTGAGACCATCCCGACCCCGGCCACGCCCGCGCCGTGACCCAAGCGGTCGACGCCCGGCGCCTCCGTGGCGATAGCGGGATGACCACCTCCCAGGTGGCCATCCTCTTCCCGGGTGACGTGGACCCCTTCGGCGTTGTCGGTTCAGGTCGTTCGGGTTTGTAGGGTC
>NZ_DAIUCK010000124.1:0-7767 GCF_036846205.1 Rhabdothermincola sp.
CGAGTACGTCAACTACAACCAACTTGCGACCCTGGGCGGTGACCGGGACAAGCTGAAGCAGGGGTTGGGGGGTTCCGGTTCGCTGAAGTCTGCCAAGTTTCTCCGGGACTTCTTTCGGGCCGATGTCGTCAGCCTTGTCGTGCCGAACAATGATGCGAATGGCGCGCTTGGAATCGCCTACGTTCCCCAGCGAAAGCCCGCGCCGCTGGATCAGTGGGCGCTGAATGTCTGGACCGTACAAGGCACGGTTCAGCACTACTCGTTGGCTCATGAGGTCGGTCACAACTTGGGGGCGGGCCACTCACCGGACGACGGCAACGCCGAAGAGGACCTCGGTGCGTACTCGTACAGCCGGGGCCATCGGGTGGCTGGCGGGGGCAGCACGGTGATGGTGGCGACACCCGGGTACTGCGGCCTGCCGCCGAATGACTGCCCGTTGCAGCTCCAGTACTCCAACCCGGGCGTCGGGTTCCTCAACCGGCCGTGGGTGCTCTCGGGGAGCTCGTCGGCGAACAATGCTTGGACGGTCGACCAGCTGAATGGGGTGAGTGCGAACTTCCGTCGAGCAGGGACCTATCTCGGCTGGTGGTCGGTGAGCGACGATCTGGACAGCGAGGTCGAGTTCGCTGTCAACTGGCGTGGCGGGTCCTCTGATATCGGTCTGGTGGGTGACTGGAACGGCGACGGCATCGATACTCCCGCCGTGTTTCGCCGATCGACCGGTCAGTGGTTCGTGTCGAACTCGTGGACGGGGCTGCAGGACGTGCCGACCTTCGGGTGGGGCGGAGGCCCAGGGACAGGATCGGGGGATGTTCCCCTGGCGGGGGATTGGGATGGTGACGGCATCGACACGATCGCCATCTTTCGGGTTGTCGACGGGCTCGGGCAGTGGCATCGCAACGATCATCTCGATGGCGCGACCGAGGCGGTCACCTTCTTCGGTGGAGCTGGTGATGTGCCTTTCGTGCACGACTACGACGGCAACGGCACCGACCGCCCCGGGGTGTTCCGTCCCTGGCTGACCCAGACCAACTGGCATCTGGCCAACACCTGGGGCAGCTCGGCGAACGTCTACTGCAGCTTCGGTGGCGGCGTCACCGATCTGCCGGTCGTCGGCCGCTGGCCTGGAGCACCCGCGGATCGGATCGGGATCTACCGGGAAGGCACCTGGCATCTGCGCAACGGGTGCAACAGCGGCACCGTCATCTACGTGAGTGGGTTCGGCACGGCACTCGACCGCAACCCGTTCGTCGGTGACTTCACCACCGGGTCCGACGACACCCCCGGGAGGTTTTTGTGAACGCGACCCTGCGAACGGTTACCGCCGCATCCGTGCTGGTGGCGGTGATCACGCTCGCCGGTGCCTCGCCGGCTCAGGCTGGTGGCACGATCTCGGATGTCACGTTGAGCACCCTGTCGGGCCCACCGGGCACCGCGATCATCATCGAGAGCACCTGCGTGTTCCAAGGCCACCCGGTTCCCGAGGTTCGAGCTTCGCTCCTGGGTGAGAGTGAAGACGGGTTCGGGGCCGCGCCTGCCGGACCGACGGGGATGTCCCGCTACCAGTTGGTCGTACCCGCGGATGCGCCTCCCGGCGAGTACCTGCTGTGGGTCTACTGCGCGTATGCGGCACCCGAGGAGTTCACCTTCACGGTCACCGATGAGCCGCCGTTGACCCCGCCGCCTCCGTTGCTGGTCTTTTCGGTCAGCCCGACATCCGCTCCGCCGGGTAGCGAGGTGGTGGTGTCGATCGATTGTCGCGACGTTGACGGGGTGCCCGGGACCAGAGCGGAGGTCGAGTTCCGTACGTTCGAGGCCCCGCCGCTCGTCGTGGAGACGGCACTGGACACCGCCGGAACGGCCAGGCCGGTCATCGTCGTCCCGGACGTGCGAAGGCCGTTTGCGCATGCCCTCGTGGTGAAGTGCTACGCCGGCGAGTACGGCATAGCGATGGTTGGCACCCGATACGAAGTGACCGAACCGGCGCCGACCACGACCACCACTTCGCAACCACTTCCCGCCATCACCTCCCCGAGGTTCACCGGATAGCAGGGATGCAGGCGCTCACGCGCGGTTGAACAGCGCGACTCAGCTCAGGCGCTCGATGATCATGGCCATCCCCTGGCCGCCACCGACGCACATGGTCTCCAGACCGATGGTCTTGTCGGCGTCCTGCAGGCCGTGGATGAGGGTGGTCATGATGCGGGCGCCGGTCATGCCGAACGGGTGACCGATCGCGATCGCGCCGCCGTTCACGTTGAGCTTGTCCCAGTCGATGCCGAGGTGGCGGGCAGAGGGGATCACCTGGGCCGCGAACGCCTCGTTGATCTCCACCAGGTCGACGTCGTCGATGGTCATGCCGGCGCGCTTCAGCGCCTGCCGGCTGGCCTCCACCGGGCCCATGCCCATGATCTCGGGGTTCAGCCCGCTCACCCCGCTCGACACCACCCGGGCCAGCGGCGTGATGCCCAGCTCCGCGGCCTTGGTGTCGCTCATCACGATCACCGCGGCCGCCCCGTCGTTGAGCGGGCAGGCGTTGCCCGCGGTCACCCGGCCGTCGGGGCGGAAGGCCGGCTTCAGGTTGGCCAGCGCCTCCACCGTCGTTCCGGGGCGGATGCCGTCGTCCTTGGTGACCAGCACCTCGTTGCCCTCGATGTCGGTGGCGGGCAGCGGGGTGATCTCGTGCTCCCAGAAGCCGCGCTCGAGCGAAGCCGTGGCCCGCTGCTGGGACAGAGCCGCGAACTCGTCCATCTCCTCCCGGCTGACCTGCTCGTACTCGGCCACGTTCTCCGCGGTCTGGCCCATGGCGATGTAGATGTCGGGCAGGCCTGCGGGTGGCTGCCAGTCACCCTTGCCTCCCTGGGAGCGCTCCATCGTGCGGGCCTCGGCATCCGCGAACGCCGGGTTGTGGGGGCCGGTGTCGGCCGCGCCGTGCATGTAGCGGCTCACGGTCTCCACCCCGGCGGCGATGAACACGTCACCCTCGCCGGCCTTGATGGCGTGCGCCGCCATGCGGATGGTCTGCAGCGACGACGAGCAGTACCGGTTGACCGTCACCCCGGGCACGTCATCGAGCCCCGCCAGCACCGCCGCCACCCGGGCGATGTTGTAGCCGGACTCGCCCCCGGGCTGGCCGCAGCCCACCAGCACGTCCTCGACCAGCGCCGGGTCGAGTTGGGGCACCTTGCCCAGCACGTCCTTCAGGATGAACGCGGTCATGTCGTCGGGCCGCACGTTGACCAACGACCCCTTGTTGGCCCGACCGATGGGTGTGCGGGCGGTGGCGACGATGACGGCTTCGGGCATGGTTTCCCCCTTCGAGCGGTTGCCGGAGCCCTTGTCTAGCGCGGCGGCACGGGCGGGCAAACCTGAGGCGGTGGCGCTGGTGGCGAGACGCCACGGCATTGACTAGAACGTGTTCTAAAGAGTGCAGAGGGGGGTTCGTCATGGCGCTGGCCGTCATCCGTTTCGACATGCGGGCACCGGGCATGGATCCCGAGGCCACCTCCCGGCTCTACGCGGCGGCACTCGAGATGGGGAAGTGGGCCGACGACCAGGGCTTCGACCTGCTCGTGCTCTCGGAGCACCACGGCGCCGACGACGGCTTCCTGCCCTCCCCGCTCGTGATGGCCGCGGCGATGGCGGGTGTCACCAAGCGGATCCCGCTCAACGTCGCCGCGCTGCTCGTCCCCCTTCACGACCCGATCCGGCTCGCCGAGGACATCGCCGTGCTCGACCTCCTCTCCGGTGGGCGGGTGTCGATCGTGGCCGGGCTCGGTTACCGGCCGGTCGAGTACGCGATGTTCGACCGCCAGTGGAGCGCCCGGGGCCGGCGGATGGACGAGTGCCTCGAGACCATGATCAAGGCCTGGAGCGGCGAACCCGTCGACGTCGACGGCCAGACCGTGCGGGTGACCCCGCGCCCGCTGCAGCAACCGCACCCGATGCTGATGATCGGCGGTTCGGGCAAGGCCGCGGCCAAGCGGGCCGCCCGCTTCGGGCTCGGCTTCTTCCCACCGATCGGCGACGAGGAGCTCAGCGCGCTCTACGTCGCGGAGTGTGAGCGGCTCGGTAAGACGCCAGGGCTGGTGCTCGCACCACATCCCGATCAGCCCGGGACGCTCTTCGTGAGCGAGGACCCTGACCGGGCCTGGGCCGAGCTCGGCCCGTACCTGCTGCACGACGCGGTCACGTACCACAGCTGGCAGACCGCGGACGTGCGTTCGTCGGTGAACTCGGGTGCCACCACCGTCGAGGAACTGCGGGCCGAGGGCGTCTATCGGATCCTCACTCCGGATGAGTGCGTCGAGCTGGCCGGCGCGCTCGGCCCCATGGGAGCGCTCACCAACCATCCGCTCTGCGGCGGGGTGCCTCCCGAGCTGGCCTGGGCGAGCCTGGAGCTGTTCGCCGAGAAGGTCCTGCCCCGTATCCGCGACGTCGTCTGAGGTGGCTGGAGGGGATCGACCGTGAAGTTCGCCATCACGTTCGGCCAGCTGCATCCGGCGTACTGGCTGGAGGCGGTGCGTGAAGCCGACCGGCTGGGTTACGAGTCGGCCTGGCTTCCCGAACACCTGGTGTTCCCGGTGGAGATGCGCGGCCAGCTCGTACCGGGGGAGGAGCACCCACCCGTCCCGCCCAGCACACCCGTCTACGAGCCGGGCGCCTACCTGTCCTTCGTCGCCGCGCAGACCACCCGGATCCGTCTCGGCACCTTCGTCTACCTGCTCGGCATCCGCCACCCCTTCGTGGGGGCTCGCGCCTTCGCCACCCTCGACGTGCTCTCGGGTGGCCGGGCCGAGGTCGGGGTGGGAGCGGGATGGATGACCACCGAGTGGGAGGCGGTGGGCCTCGACCCGGCGACCCGCGGTCGGCGCCTGGATGAAGCCATCGAGGTATGCAAGCGGCTCTGGACCGAGGAGGTGATCGAGCACCACGGCGAGTTCTTCGACTTCGCGCCGGTGATGTTCGAGCCCAAGCCGGTCCAGCACCCCCACCCGCCGATCGTGGTCGGCGGCGAGAGCGATCGGGCCCTGCGCCGTGCCGCC
Organism: Rhabdothermincola sp.; assembly: GCF_036846205.1. Classification (NCBI taxonomy): domain Bacteria; kingdom Bacillati; phylum Actinomycetota; class Acidimicrobiia; order Acidimicrobiales; family Iamiaceae; genus Rhabdothermincola; species Rhabdothermincola sp. Next base: position 5,046 of record NZ_DAIUCK010000124.1, read on the forward strand.
CGCCTGGGTGACGGCTGGATCGGGATGTCCCACACCCCGGAGTCCGTCGTCCCGCAGGTACGCAAGTTGCGAGCCTTCGAGGAGGAGTACGGGCGCGCCGATCGACCCGTGCAGGTGACGGTGATGGGTGCGGTCACGGAGCCTGCGGACCTCGAACGGTGGGCCGAGGCCGGCGTCGACCGGTTGATCGTCGTGCCGTGGACCCGCTCACGGGAAGCGGTGGACGGGCTGCGCCGTTTCGCGGACGACTACCTTCGGTGAGCTGATGCCCGTCGACCTGCGAGACCTCGTCGCCCCCGGTCACACCGCGCTGGTGACCCAGGAGTGCCAGAACGGGGTGATCGGCGAGCCGGCCGCTCTGCCGCAGTTGGCCGAGATCGCTCGCCGGCGGATGATCCCCAACGCGGCCCGCCTGGCTGCCGCCGCTCGCCAGGCCGGGGTGCCGGTCGTGCACTGCGTGGCGGCCCGGCGTCCCGACGGCAGGGGCTCGAACCACAACGCCCGGCTGTTCATGGGCATGTTGAAGACCCCCGTGCCCCTCACCCCGGGCACGCCGGCGGTGGAGGTGCTCCCCGAGATCGGCGTCGCCGAGAGCGACGTGGTGCTCACCCGCCTCCACGGCCTGGGCCCGATGGGTGGCACCGACCTCGACGCGGTGCTGCGCAACCTCGGGGTCACCACCATCGTGGGGGTCGGGGTGTCGGTGAACGTCGGGATGCTCGACTTCGCGTTCGACGCGGTCAACGCCGGCTACCAGATGGTGATGCCCCGCGACGCGGTGGCCGGCATCCCCGAGGCCTACGCGGAGGCGGTGCTCGACAACACCCTCTCGCTGGTGGCCACCCTGCCCGCGACCAGCGAGATCCTGGACGCCTGGCTCAGCTCGCCGGGGTCCTGATCGGCTGGCCGTCGAGACCCACCACGTACCACACCCCGTCCATCCCCTGGCCGTTCGTGTCACCGGGAGCCCGGTCGCCGCTGTAGCGGTAGAGCGGGTGGCCCTTGTAGACGATCTGGAACGTGCCGTCCGGGAGCGGCACCTGCTCGAAGTCCGTGATGTCGAACTGCGCCGGCGGCTCGACCGCATCGGCCACGAACGGCGGCCAGGTCCGGGCACAGGCATCGACGCAGGTGGGCACGCCGCCGGTGTCGTTCAACGTGATGTAGAGCGTCATGCCCTCGGTGTCCACCAGGATGTCCCCGAGCCGGCTCGGTGTCACCGCTATCGCCTCGGCGGGTGGTTCGGTGTCCTCCACGACCACCCCGTCGCCGCCGACCGAACCCTCGTCGGACGTGCTGCACCCGGCGAGCAGCGCCACCGTCAGCACGACCATCAACCAGCGGAACCGGGTGCGCATCGAGCTGCCTCCCTGCTCGGGTAGCGGATCCTTCGCCTGCTCCGCCTGCACCGTAGTCCGAGCTGACGTACCGTCAGCTGCAGGAGGCGGAGGGCTAACGTGAGGCGGGTGAGCATTCCCTCCCCGGACGTGGCCGACGACGAGCTGCGGGCCGCGGACGGCCGGGTGCCGGGCCGCCGGGGTCGGGCCACCCGCCAGCGCCTGCTCGAGCGGACGGCCGAGATGCTGCGGTCCACCTCGTACCGGGACCTGAAAGTCGTCGACATCGCCCGCGGGGCGGGTACCTCGCCGGCGACCTTCTACCAGTACTTCCCCGAGGTGGAGAGCGCGATCCTCGTGCTGGCGGAGGAGATGTCCCAGGTGGGCAGCGCCCGGCTCAGCGGTGTGGTGCGCGACGGCAACTGGAAGGGCCGGGCCGCCTACGACACCGCGATGGCAGTGGTGGAGGAGGTCATGGCCTTCTGGGAGGAGCACCGCGCCGTGCTCCGGGTGGTGGATCTGGCCACCGACGAAGGCGACCAGCGCTTCCGCAAGATCCGGGTGGCGCTCCTCAACGGGTTGACCAACGCGCTGGCCGAGGTCATCGAAGCCGCGGCGAAGACCGGCCGCCATCCCGCCGACCTCGACCCCATGGCCACCGCAGGCGTGCTGGTCTCGATGCTCGCCCACGTGGCCGCCCACCGCTACGGCTTCGAGTTCTGGGGCATCCGCACCGATGATCTGCAGCGGAGCATGGCCCGCATCGTCTACACGACCGTCACCGGTCAGCGGCCACCCGCCGGCACCTAGCCCCCCGACGACGGCGCCTACCATCGCCCGATGCGCTTCGGCATCCTCCCCCCCTACCGAGCGGGTGTCGCCGCCGACCCGGCCTGGATGGCCCGCTTCGCCAGGCACGCGGAGGCGGTCGGGTTCGAGTCCCTCTACACCGTCGAGCACGTCGTCGTGCAGGCCGGCTACGCCGCCCGCTACCCCTACGCCTCGGGTGGCCGCATGCCGCTGCCCGACGAGTGCCCGATCCCCGATCCGCTCGACCTGCTCGCCTTCCTGGCGGGGGTGACGGAGCGCATCGTGTTGGCCACCGGCATCCTGGTGCTGCCCGAGCACCATCCCGTGCAGCTCGCCAAGCGACTCGCGACCATCGACGCGCTCTCCGGTGGCCGGGTGCGCCTCGGTGTCGGGGTGGGGTGGATGCGGGAGGAGATCGAGGCGGTGGGCGTCGACTTCGGGAGCCGCGGGGCCCGCACCGACGAGGCCATCGAGGCGATGCGAGTCCTGTGGCGTGACGAGGAGGCGACGTTTCGGGGGCGCTTCTTCGCCTTCGAGCGGGCGATCAGCAGGCCCCGACCGGTGCAGCCCGGTGG
>NZ_DAIUCK010000125.1:0-7360 GCF_036846205.1 Rhabdothermincola sp.
CGACACAGACCTGCCGCCCGCCCGTCCCAGCTTCCTCTCCCGCCACCGCCTCGCCCAACCGGCAGCGGATCTGCACACCCCAGCACGCGTTCAACCTGCCAGTTCGCGGACGGCGGGACAGTTCGAGGGAGGTGAGGTGGCCCGGTTGGAGGGGGCACGCGCTGGCGTCCGATCAGCGCCAGCGGGTGCCCGTGGCCAGCGCCAGCAGGTTGCGCAGCATGTGGGCGGTCGCTCCCCAGATGGTGTCGCCCACGATCTCGAAGAAGTAGATGGGCCGGTCGAGCGGCGGGAGACCCCAGCGCTCCTCCCGGTACACCCCGTCGAGGAGCAGCTCATCGAGCGGCACGTGGAGGATCAGCTCCACCTCGGCGGGGTTCGGCTCCAGCGCGGGCCTGCCAGGGAGCACGCCGACGAAGGGCACGATGAACGAACGGCTGGTGACCGTCTGGAGGTGGTCGAGCTCACCGATGATCTCCACCGCCGAGCGGTCGAGCCCCGTCTCCTCGCACGCCTCCCGCAGCGCCGTGTCCAGCAGGTCTTCACCCGGCTCCTGCCCGCCGCCGGGGAAGCTGACCTCGCCCCGGTGCGAGCGGAGGTGCTGGGCACGCCGGGTGAGCACCACGTGCACCTCGCCGTCGAGCTCGTAGAGCGGAGCGAGCACCGCAGAGGCCCGCACCCCGGTGCCTTCCAGCGGCGACGGGCGAGGGGGACCCGCCGCGGCCAGCGAGGCTCGGATCCCCTCGAGAGTCAGGTGCCGTGCCTCCACCGGAAGGGCGTGCCACGGCGGGGGACCGCCGAGGCGGCTCGACGCCGGCCTGGGGATGAGCTGTGCCCCGCCCCGATCGTTCATCGAACCCGGTGGCGGGTCACGACCGGGGGGTGGCGTCCACCAGCCGGCGCAGCAGGTCCGGGAGCCCACCGGTCTTGAGGTTGGCCATGACCCGGCCCGGCGGCGTCTCCCCTCGCTCCCATTCCATCCACCACGCCAGCAGCTTCTCGGGATCGGGAGGCGGTCGCTCATCCATGCCCGGCATCGTACCGAGGCCCTACGCTGCCGCAGGTGGCCGACGAGGTGGTATCGGAAACCACGACCGGGGCGGTACCCGACGAGCGCGCTGGCAGCCCGGCGCCCGACCCTCACCACCTCCTCCACACCATCGAGCGCGACATGCGCGGCCCCGACAGCTACCTGCCGATCCTGCTGCTCGCGCTCGGGGTCATGGTGTCGTTCCCACTCGGGGCGTGGAGCCCCCTGCTGTTCGGCTTCGTCACCCTCCCCATGACGCTGGCCATCGTGTTCCTGTCGTTCTGGCGCAGCAACGCCTCCCGGCGCACCCGACGGGTCGTCTTCAGCCTGGCGGTGGTCGGCACGGTCGCCGCCGTCGTGGCCAGCATCGTGCACCGCGGCAGCTATGACGAGAGGTACCTCCTGGTCGTCGTCTCATCGCTGTCGTTCGCGCTGCTGCTCATCCTCACCCTCCCGGCCATCCTCGCTCGGGCGTTGCAGCATCGCACCGTGAGCCTCAACACCCTGGCCGCCGCGCTGTCCGCCTACCTGATCATCGGCCTCTTCTTCAGCGCCTTCTACCGCACCCTCGACGCGATCGAAGCGGGGGCGTTCTTCGCCCAGATACGCGATCCGAACCTCGGGGACTTCCAGTACTTCAGCTTCGTGACCCTCACCACCACCGGCTTCGGTGATCTCACGGCGGCGACCGCCCTCGGGCGGGCCGCGGTGATCTTCGAAGCCGTCATCGGGCAGGTGTTCCTGGTGACCATGGTGGCCCGGGTGGTGTCGAACCTGGGCCAGGAACGCAAGCACCTCCCCGAGGACTGATCCAACCGGAGCATCCACGGGCCCGCACCGGTGCGCCGGACGCGATGTGGCCGGCCCGGAGGGCCGGCCACATCGAGCACCAGGAAGGGGCTCAGCGCCTCACATCATGCCGCCCATACCGCCCATGCCACCCATGCCGGCGGCCGCCGCCGGGTTCGGCTCCTCGGGCTTGTCGGCCACGAGGGTCTCGGTGGTGAGCAGCAGACCGGCGATCGAGGCCGCGTTCTGCAGGGCGGCCCGGGTCACCTTCGCCGGGTCGATCACCCCCGCCTTGAGCAGGTCGACGAACTCGCCGGTGGCGGCGTTGAAACCCGTGGTGCCGGACTCGGCCTCGGTCTGCTGGACGATCACCGCACCCTCGAAGCCGGCGTTGTCGGCGATCAGCCGAGCCGGGGCCTCGAGCGCCCGGTGGATGATGCGGGCACCGGTCGCCTCGTCGCCCTCGAGCGACTCGGCGAGCTTGGTGACCGCCGCCCGGCTCCGCAGGAGCGCGGTGCCGCCGCCGGCGACCACACCTTCCTCGATGGCCGCCCGGGTGGCCGACAGCGCATCTTCGATGCGGTGCTTCTTCTCCTTGAGCTCCACCTCGGTGGCCGCGCCGACCTTGATGACGGCCACCCCGCCGGACAGCTTGGCGAGGCGCTCCTGGAGCTTCTCGCGGTCCCAGTCGGAGTCGGTCTCGTCGATCTCACGCTTGATCTGGGCGATGCGGCCCTTGACGTCCTCCTCGGAGCCGGCACCCTCGACGATGGTGGTGTCGTCCTTGGTGACCACCACCTTGCGAGCCCGGCCGAGCAGGTCGAGGGTGGTGTTCTCGAGCTTGAGGCCCACTTCCTCGGAGATGACCTGGCCGCCGGTGAGGATCGCCATGTCGGCCAGCATCGCCTTGCGGCGCTCGCCGAAGCCCGGGGCCTTCACCGCCACCGAGTTGAACGTGCCGCGGATCTTGTTGACCACGAGGGTGGCCAGCGCCTCGCCCTCGACGTCCTCGGCCACCACCAGCAGCGGCTTGCCGGTCTGCATGACCTTCTCCAGCACGGGGAGCAGGTCCTGCACCGAGCTGATCTTGCCGTTGACGAACAGGATGTACGGCTCGTCGAGCACGGCTTCCTGGCGTTCGGGGTCGGTCACGAAGTACGGCGACAGGTAGCCCTTGTCGAACTGCATGCCCTCGACGAAGTCGAGTTCCATGCCGAAGGTGTTCGACTCCTCGACCGTGACCACCCCGTCCTTGCCGACCTTGTCGATGGCATCGGCGATGACCTCACCGATCGCGGGATCGGCCGCAGAGATCGAAGCGACTTGAGCGATCTCCGACTTGTCCTCGACGTCCTTGGCCTGGTCGCGCAACGCCTCGACCGCAGCCTCGACCGCCTTGTCCATGCCCCGCTTGAGGCTGAGTGGGCTCGCGCCGGCGGCCACGTTGCGCAGTCCCTCACGCACGAGGGCCTGGGCCAGCACGGTGGCGGTGGTGGTCCCGTCGCCGGCGATGTCGTTGGTCTTGGTGGCGACCTCCTTGACCAGCTGGGCGCCCATGTTCTCGAACGGGTCGTCCAGCTCGATCTCCCGGGCGATCGACACCCCGTCGTTGGTGATCGTCGGTGCCCCGAACTTCTTGTCGAGCACCACGTTGCGGCCCTTGGGGCCGAGGGTCACCTTCACCGCGTCAGCGAGGCGGTTCACACCCGCTTCGAGGCTGCGGCGGGCATCCTCGTCGAACTTCAGGATCTTGGGCATCGGTCAGCTCCTACTTGGTGACGACGGCGAGCACGTCGCGGGCGTTGAGGATCAGGAGGTCCTCACCGTCGAGGGTGATCTCGGTACCGCCGTACTTGCTGTAGACGACCGTGTCGCCCACCTTCACGTCGAGCGGGATGATCTCGCCGGTCTGCTCCGAGCGACGACCAGGGCCCACCGCCAGCACCTCGCCCTGCTGGGGCTTCTCCTTGGCGGTGTCGGGGATGACCAGGCCGCTGGCGGTGGTCTCCTCAGACTCACCCGGCTTCACGACGATGCGGTCTTCGAGGGGCTGAAGGTTCATGTGCGCGCCTCCATTCGGCGAATCCGGTTGGCACTCTCTTCGGTGGAGTGCTTAGCACTCTACGGGTTCGAGTGCTAATCGTAGGCAACCGAGGCCGGCGAGCACAACCCCCGGAACCGGCTCTCTCCTGGGCACCCGAAGGGCGCGGTGCCACGGCCGACCGCGCCCGGCCCCCTTGTGCTGGGCCTATCGCCCGTCACCCACCGGGGGCATGGCTTCCCCGTCTCGCCGCCTCGATCGTCGCGACGTCGATCCGAGTCATCGTCATCATCGCCCGCATCACCCGCTCGGTAACGACCGGGTCCGGATCGGCCAGCCCGTCGAGCAGTGCCCTCGGGGTGATCTGCCAGGCGAACCCCCACCGATCGGCACACCACCCGCACTCGCTCTCCCGACCTCCCTCGGCGACGAGGGCGTCCCAGTAGCGGTCGGTCTCGGCCTGATCCTCGGTCACGATCATGAAGCTGACCGCCTCGTTCGGTCGGAACTGTGGGCCGCCGTTGAGACCGACGAAACGTCGGCCCAGCACCGTGAACTCCACGAGCAGCTCGTCACCCGCCGACCCACCGGGGTAGTCGGTCGGAGCTGAGCGGACGGCGTCGACGTGGCTGTCCGGGAACGTGGATGCGTAGAACTCCGCAGCCCGGCGGGCTTCCCCATGATCGAACCACAGACACGTCACCAGCTTGTCGCCGACGGTCACCGGGGTGTCGTGATCGCGCATCCGGTGACACTACCCGTCGGGGCGGCTGCCACCCCTACCAGCCGAGCCGCTTGAGGGCTCGCAGCGACGCGGTGAGCAGCGCCGCGTACCCCTCGTCGCCGAGGGCCGCCACCGGGGGGGCCAGGTTCGCGAGCCGCTGGCGGGCGACGGTCTGGGCTTCGGTGTACTTGAGCAGGCCGTGCGCACCGTGGCGGCGCCCGAGGCCGGAGTCGCCCATCCCGCCCATCGGGGCGTCGACGCTGCCCCAGGCCGCGGCATAGGCCTCGTTGACGTTGACCGTGCCGGCCCGCAGGCGGGTGGCCACCCCCGTGCCCCGCCGGGCGGACCGGCTCCACACGCTGGCGTTGAGCCCGTAGCGGGTGTCGTTGGCACGGGCTACAGCGTCGTCTGCATCGGCGACCCGGTAGACCGACACCACCGGACCGAAGGTCTCCTCGGCGAAGCAGGCCATCTGCGGGGTCACGTCGGTGAGCACCGTGGGCTCGAAGAAGTACGGGCCGAGGTCGGGACGGTGCCGACCACCAGTGAGCACGGTGGCACCCCCCGCCACCGCGTCGTCCACATGGCGCCGGGTCGCTTCGAGCTGCTCGGCGTTGGTCAGCGAGCCCATCTGGAACCGGAAGTCGTAGGCCGCGCCGATCGTCATCGAGCCCACGGCCTCCACGAAGCGGGGCACGAACCGGTCGTAGACCGCGTCGGTCACGTAGAGCCGCTCGGCCGAGATGCACAGCTGCCCGCTCGAGGAGAAGCAGGCCCGCACACCCCCCTCCACCGCCCGGTCGAGGTCAGCGTCGTCGAGCACCAGCATGGCGTTCTTGCCGCCGAGTTCGAGTGAGCAGTCGATCAGCCGCTGTCCGGCCGCCGCGGCGACGACACGGCCGCTCTCGGTCGAGCCGGTGAACATGAGGAAGTCCGCCTCGTCGAGCAAGGCGTCGCCGATCACCCCGCCCCGCCCGAGCACGATCTGCCACAGGCCCTCCGGCAGACCGGCCTCTCGGGCCAGTCGCAGGCCGAACAGAGCGGTGAGCGCGGTCTGGTTGTCGGCCTTCTGGATCACCGCGTTGCCCGCCAGCAGGGCGGGAACGGTATCGCCCACCCCGAGGCTGAACGGGTAGTTCCACGGCGAGATCACGGTCACCACGCCCTTGGGGTGATGGTGCTCGTGGACGACGGTGAGGCCAGGGACGAGGCCGCGACGGCGCCGGGGGCGCAGGAGGGTGGGGGCACGGCGCGCGTAGTAGCGACAGGTGACCGCGATGTCGGCCACCTCGAGGTAGGCGTCACGGCGGGCCTTGCCGTTCTCGGCCTGGATCAGATCCATGATCCGGCGCTGCTCGGCCAGAACCAAGTCGTGCAGACGCAGGGCCACTGCCGCCCGCTCCCGCACCGGTGTGGCCGCCCAGTGCCGCTGGGCCTGCCGGGCCCGCTCGGCGGCGGCCCGCACGTCGTCGGGACTGCACTGAGGCAGCTCGGCGAGCTCCGTGCCGTCGAAGGGGGCGTGGGTGACCACACCCGGGGCGTCCCCGGAGGCGGGCACGAGCCGGGTGAGCTCGGCAACGAGCCCCGGGGTCACGCCGGGAGGGAGGCCGAGGGGGCCGGTGCGTGGGGGCGTCGATCGGGTCGTGACGGTCATCGCGGTGCCTCCGCTCGGTCGTGTGCCGGCTCATGGTAGGACCGGCAGCGCGGCTCGCCGGTGGGAGACACGAGGGCAGCGCCGACTGCCCTCCCCCGACAACTCCGTGTATGGCGTGACCGTGGGCGCAAAGGGCCCGGCGATCACGTCCAGGTGGCAGGCCGCATCGTGACCTCGCCGCCGTACACCGCGATCTGCGACCGGTCGGGGCTGGGGTGCTATCCGGTGAACCTCGGGGAGGTGATGGCAGGAAGCGGTTGCGAAGTGGTGGTCGTGGTCGGGGCCGATTCGGTCACCTCGAACGAGGTGTGCTCGGTCGCGACACCCACCTCCCCCGTGTAGCACCTGACGGCGATCTCATGTCTGAACGGCCTCCGCACGTCCGGGACGACGATGACCGGCCTGGCCGTTCCGGCGGTGTCCAGTGCCGTCTCCACGACGAGCGGCGGGGCCTCGAACGTACGGAACTCGACCTCCGCTCTGGTCCCGGGCACCCCGTCAACGTCGCGACAATCGATCGACACCACCACCTCGCTACCCGGCGGAGCGGATGTCGGGCTGACCGAAAAGACCAGCAACGGAGGCGGCGGGGTCACCGGCGGCTCGTCGGTGACCGTGAAGGTGAACTCCTCGGTCTGCGCACAGTAGATGCGCAACAGGGTGTCGCCAGGGGCCGCGTCGACCGGGACGATCAACTGATAGCGGGAGACTCCCTGGACTCCACCGGGCGCCTCGGCAGCACTGAGTCCGCCGACGTGAAGGAAGGCACGAACCTCAGATACCGGGTGGCCTTGGAACACGCAGGTGCTCTCGATGATGATCGCGGTGCCCGGTGGGCCCGACAGGGTGCTCAACGTGACATCCGAGATCGTGCCACCAGCCTGAGCCGGCGAGGCACCGGCGAGCGTGATCACCGCCACCAGCACGGATGCGGCGGTAACCGTTCGCAGGGTCGCGTTCACAAAAACCTCCCGGGGGTGTCGTCGGACCCGGTGGTGAAGTCACCGACGAACGGGTTGCGGTCGAGTGCCGTGCCGAACCCACTCACGTAGATGACGGTGCCGCTGTTGCAGCTTGTCCCGGTCACCGCCCAGGGTCGCAAGTTGGTTGTAGTTGACGTACTCG
>NZ_DAIUCK010000126.1:0-7358 GCF_036846205.1 Rhabdothermincola sp.
GGTGGGGGAACCGGGGCACGATAGCCCGAGGGCGGCGCAATCACCGCGAGCCGCGACCCGAGCCGGTCCGGGAGCCGGCCGGGCGGCTGCGCCCCGCCAGCCGGGCCACCAACACCTCCATCACCAGCTCGTCGGGCCAGGCCTTCGCCCCCCGCAGGTCGAGATCCGCCTGGGCGAGCAGCTCGACCATCTCGTGCAGCCGCTCCGGTCCCAGCCGGCGGGCCTGCTCCAGAGCCTTGCGGGCCCGGAAGGTGCTGCCCCCGCGCAAGCCGAGCAGCTCCGCAGCCTGCTTCTCGTCACCCACCCCCGAACCCTCCAGGCGCAGCATCCGCTCCACGTGACCGTGGAGGGTGGCCATGATCTGCAGCGGATGACGCCCGGCGGCCAGCAGGCGCGCCAACCGGTCGAGCGCGGTGGGGATGTCGCCGCGGTCGATGGCGTCGGTGAGCTCCCAGGTGGGCAGCTCACCCGCTCCGCCCAGGTACGGCTCGAGGTCCTCAGCGGTGAGTCGGGCGCCGGCGCCGAACGTCGAGACCAGCGCTTCGAGCACCGAGCGCACTCGGCCCAGGTCGCCTCCGACCCGGTCCACGAGCAGCCGCCTGGCCCCGGCATCGAGCCTCACCGCGGACTCGGCGATCTGGCGGTCGATCCACGCCGTGCGGTCCTTCTCCCGGTCGGCGACGCCGGTGTCGACGATCGCACCGCCGGCGGCCCGCACCGCGTCCGCGAGCGCCTTGGGCACCGCGGGGAGCTTGGCGCCCGGCTTCGGGTCGCGCTCCCACACGATCACCAGCGAGGTGGTCTCGAGTGGGGACGTCAGGTAGTCGACGAGGGGGCCGACCGAGTCCTTGGTGCCGAACAGGCCTGTGTGGCGGGCCACCACCACTCGTCGGTCGGTCAGGAAGGGCGGGGTCCGTGCGGCATCGACCACGCCCGCCAGGTCGGGGCCGTCACCGGTGTCGTAGCGCGCCGCGTCCCACTCGTCGACCACCAGCTCCCGATCACCGCCGCCGACCAGCGCCCGCACCAGGTCACCGACCGCCTGGGCGAGCAGCACCTCGTCGCTGCCCTTCACCAGGAACACCGGCGCGGCGAGGTCCACGTCCACGGCGCCGGTCACGCCGCGGCGAGGACCGCGGCCATCACGTCGGCCACCCGCCGGGCCGCCCGCACGTCGTGAGCTCGCAGCACCCGGCACCCGAGTGAGATCCCGAGCGCGTGCGCGGCGACGGTGCCGGCCCAGGCCTGGGTGCGGTCGACGTCGAGCAGCTTCCAGAGGAACCGCTTGTTCGACGCCGAGAGCAACACCGGGTACCCGAGCTCCGCCAGCCGATCGGAGGCCCGCAGCAGCACCAGCGACTGCTCCTCGGTCTTGCCGAGGTCGAGCCCGGCGTCGACCATGATCCGCTCCCGAGCGATGCCCGCCCGCTCGGCTCGACCCGCCCGGTCACGCAGCATCTCGCACACGGTGCCCACGACATCGTCGTAGTGCGGTTCGGGATCCGGCACCCGGGGTGCGAGCCGGATGTGGGTCGCCACCACCGAGGCGCCCGCTGCCGCACACACCGGCAGGTAGTCGGGGTCGGCGAACCCGCTGATGTCGTTGCCCACCACCGCGCCGGCCTCGAAGCACGCCCGCGCCACGGATGCCCGCCAGGTGTCGACCGACAGCGGCACATCGAACCGGGCCCGGAGGGCCTCGATGGCCGGCACCACCCGCTCGAGCTCCTCCGCTTCGGAGACCTCCTCACCGGGGCCGGCCTTGACCCCACCCACGTCGAGCAGGTCGGCGCCCTCCGCGACGAGCTGGTCGGCCTTGCGCAGGAACTCGTCGAACGCGAAATAGGCCCCCTGGTCGAAGAACGAGTCCGGCGTGCGGTTGAGGATCCCCATGACCAGCGCCCGATGGGTGACGTCGTAGCGGTGAGGGCCGAGCGCCAGCTCCATGCGGCGGACGCTACACCGCCGGGCGGCCCCGTCAGCCGGCCGCCGGCGGGTCGAGGGACACGACGACCTCCAGGCGTGGCCGGACCGCCCGCACCTCGAGGCGCAGGCCACCCGGCGCCTCGACGACGCCGAGATCGGGGGTGGTGGCGCCGGCCAGCCGATGCTCCGCCGGGGCCCAGATGCGGGCGATGCCGACCCGCCGGCCGATCTGGTGCACGAGGGCCGCCGCCCGGCTCCCTCCCGACGGGGTGATGAGCAGGTCCAGGTGGCGGACGCCGTTGCGTCGCAACGCCTCGAGCACGCGACCGGCGGACGCGGTGGTCTCCACCTCGAGCACCCGCACCCGACCCCCGGGGACCGGGACCTGCCACAGCTCCCCGACGCCCGAGAGCTCGCTCCGCAGGGCCGGCGGTCGGTGCGGGCCGAGCGCCGGCACCACCAGCACGGCGAGCACCACCACCGCCGCCGTCACCCGGGCGAGCCTGGTGTGACCCTCGCGACTGGCAAGCATCGCCAGCGCGCCCGCGATGGCGGCGACCGCCAGGAGCGGGAGATCGAGCTCACCCAGGGGCACCTCCCGCGCCTGGCGGGCCACCGCGGCCACCCAGCCCAGACCCACCTGCGTGGGCAGGTGCAGCAGGGTGGCCACCGGCCCGCCCACCAGACCGGCCACGATCCCGGCGGTGAGCCCCCACATCATCACCACGCCGGCCACCGGCTCGGCCAGCAGGTTGGCCGGGATCGAGGCCACGGGCAGCCCGCCGAAGGTCGGCACGAGGATGGGGGCCACGCCGAGCTGTGCCGCCAGCGTGACCGCGAGCGCAGCGCGCAGCGGCCGTGGGCCGGGCAGCACGCCCGCGATCGGCCGGGCCAGCAGGATGATCCCCGCCGCCGCGCCCACCGAGAGCCCGAATCCCACCGAATGGACGAGGAACGGATCCACGAGCACGAGCACCACCACCGCGGCCGCCAGCGTGCGGATCGCCGAGACCGGTCGTCCCACGGTGGAGGACAGGGCGGCGATCGCGGCCATGGTCGTGGCCCGAAGGACCGACGGCTCGAACCGGGTGACCAGGGCGAAGAACCCCAGCAGCACCAGCGTCGCCGCCAACCGCCCCCGCAGCGACAGCCGCGCCAGCAGCGGGGAGGCCACCGCCAGCACGAAGGCCACGTTCTGCCCGGAGACCGCGAGCAGGTGGGTCAGGCCGGCAGCCCGGAAGTCGTCCGCCACCGCCGGGGACTGGCCTCGGTCGTCACCGAACACGAAACCGGTGAACAGGGCCCGGGAGTCCGGGGCCAGGTGCCCAGCACCGCGCTCGAGCACCCGGCGGAAGCCGTTGGCCAGCCGGGAGGCGGGGTCACCGTCGCGCCAGCCGATCACCTCGGTGATCTCCATCCTCCCCACCACGTGCCGGTGACGCAGCCAGCTCGGCACGTCGGCCTCGACCCGGCCCCGCACCGAGAGGCGTTCACCGGCGAGCCGGGGACGGATGGCTGCGCCCGCTCGGCCCCGAGCCCAGGCGTCGAAGCGCCGGGAGCCGGCGCGCACCTCGACTCGCACCGCGCCGGACGCCTCCCCCGGGTCACGGACCAGCGTGACCTCACCGGCGAACGGCCCTTCGGCCACCGGGGCGTTGGCGGCCAGCTCAGCCCGTCCACCCAGCCACGCCGCGAGCACCGCCACCGCCACCACCGCGGTCCAGGGGCGCCGCACCACGACCGCCGCGGTCACCACGCCAGCCGCGACCAACGCCGGCAAGGGTGGCGCCCACCAGGCGCCGGCCACCACCCCCACGGCGCCCAGCACCACCACCCGATCCGAGACCACCACCGGCCAGGCCTCACACCCGCACGGCGTCGCGGATCTGCTCCAGCTTGGCCGGGCCGATGCCTCGCACGTCGAGCAGCGCGTCGACGCTGCGGAACGGCCCCTTGCGCTCCCGGTGTTCGATGATCGCCGCCGCGGTGGCCGGGCCGATACCCGGCAACGTCTCGAGCTGCTCGGCGGTGGCGGTGTTGAGATCGAGCTTGCCGCCGGTGCCGGCCGCACCAGCGGGCCCGGCGGCGCCGACCGCGGGCCCGCCGCCGGAGTCCGCAGCCAGTGGCGCGGCCGGGTTCTCCTCGCCATGGCGGGGCACGTAGACCCGCACGCCGTCGGCGAGGGGCGCTGCGAGGTTCAACCGGTCGACGTCGGCGTCGGGGGTGACCCCTCCCGCGGCTTCGAGCACATCGCCGACCCGGGCGCCAGGCGCGACGCGGTACACCCCCGGGCGGGCCACCGCTCCGGCCGCGTGGACCACGATCTCCGCTGGCACGCTCGAGGTGGGCCCTGCTGCCACGTCGAGCTGGAAGGGCACCACCGTGCTCGGCAGGGGAAACCCCGCCTCGCCAGATCCGTAGGTGGACGACCGCCACCACCAGGCGCCAGCCGCCAACCCGATCGCGACCACGATCGCCACCGTCGCGACCCGCGCCGTCCCTGCCCGCGCGGTCCCCGCCCTCGACCACCAGGCTGCGAGCAGCCGGCGGAGGTCGGATGCGGGCGATGGCGGCGGCTGCGAGGCCTCGCGCAGCGCGGCGAGGGCCTCGGTGGGGCTGGACCGGTCGTTCGGGTCCACGTCTCGTCCTCCTGCGGAGCGCGCGGCGAGCGCGCGTCAGCGGGTCACACGAGGGGGAAGAGACGGCGGCGCCACCCTACGCGGGTGACGCCCGGGAACGGAAGGGTCAGTACAGGCGCGCGGTGAGCGCCTTGCGATAGCGAGCGGTGCGCGGATCGTCGGGGCCGAGGACCTCGAGCAGGTCGACGTACTCCTGCCGGGCGGCGTCGTCATCCTTCACCCGGTCGAGCAGCTCCTCGAGCTTGGCGTCGATGTCGTCGAGCGTGCCACCCGTGGCACCGGTGCGGGCGAGGGCCGCGAGGTGGCGGGTCTCCGCACTCTCGGGCAGGCGGGCGAGCAGCTCCAGGGCTTCCTCCGAGCGGCCGTCGCCGATGAGCAACTCGGCCAGAGCCAGGATCGCGCCGGCGTGGTCGGGATCACGCTCCAGCGCGGCCCGCAGGGACGGCTCGTCGCCGGCGGCGACCAACCGGTCGATCTCGGACTCCTCAGGCGTCGGCAGGAGCCGGCTCACGAACTCACGGACGGCCGCTTCACCCTGGGCGCCGATGAACCCGTCAACCACCTTGCCGCCCTTGAGGGCGTACACGGCGGGGATGCCCTGTACCCGGAACGCGGCCGAGACCTGCGGATTCTCGTCGACGTTGACCTTCGCCAGCACCACCGCCCCGCCGGTCTCGTCGATCACCCGCTCGAGAATGGGACCGAGGGTGCGGCAGGGCCCGCACCAGGGGGCCCACAGGTCGACGACCACGGGCACCTGCTCGGATCGCCGGACCACGTCGTTCTCGAAGCTCGCATCCGTCACGTCGATGGCCATGGGGACCCACGATAGGAGCTGACCATGCACAACCGGTAGCGTGGCCCGGCACGGGCCACGCTAGGTGCGGGCCGATCGCCGGAGGGGAACGGGTGAGCGACACCACCACGGTCGAAGGCATCGATGCGGAGCGGGTCACGGCGTGGTTCGAGCGCCACACGGATGCCGTTCCGCCGCTGTCGTTCGAGCTGATCACCGGTGGCCACTCGAATCTCACGTTCCGGGTAGCCGACGCTGGCGGGGTCCGGTGGGTGCTGCGGCGACCGCCTCTGGGGCAGGTCCTGGCCACCGCGCACGACATGGGTCGGGAGCACCGGATCCTCTCTGCGCTGGGCCCGACGGAGGTGCCCGTCCCCCCAGTCGTCGGGTTCTGCGACGACCCCGCCGTCAACGGCGCGCCGTTCTATGTCATGGGCTACATCGATGGCACCGTGGTCCGCGACCTCGCCGGGGCGGAGCGGCTGAGCCCCGAACAGCGGCGGGCCGCGGGCCTGTCGCTCATCGACACCCTGGCCCTCATCCACGCCGTCGACGTCGACGCGGTGGGCCTCGGGGATCTGGGTCGCAAGGAGGGCTACATCGAGCGGCAGCTGAAGCGCTGGTACGGGCAGTTCCAGCAGTCGAAGCTGCGCGAGGTCCCGGTGGTGGACGAGGTCTACGAGCATCTCCTGAGCGCCATCCCGGAGCAGGGGCCGGCCACGATCGTCCACGGCGACTACCGGCTCGACAACTGCCTCCTCGGCCCGGACGGCACGGTCGTCGCCGTGCTCGACTGGGAGATCTGCACCCTGGGCGACCCGCTCGCGGACCTCGGGCTCCTGCAGGTGTACTGGGCCGACCCCGGCGAGCCGACCCACTCCGGGCTGCCGGCCGCCACCTCGGCCGAGGGCTTCCCCACCAGGGCCGAGCTGCTCGAGCGGTACGCGCAGCGCTCGGGTCGGGACCTGTCGCAGATCGATTTCTACGTGGCGTTCGGGTACTGGAAGCTGGCCTGCATCATCGAGGGGGTGTACGCCCGCTACAAGGGTGGGGCGATGGGTGACCGTGGCGACTCCGGCGCGTTCGACGTCTTCGGCGAGCAGGTCGTGGCGTTGGCCGAGGCCGCCCGGCAGGCCGCGGGGAGAGCCGAATGAGCCTGTTCGAGCTGGTCGAGCGACCCGACCTCGACGCACCGGTGTTCGTGCTGGCGCTCGACGGGTGGATCGATGCGGGGCTCGGAGCGGCCCAGGCGCTGGCGGCGATCGTGGAGTCCAGCGAGATGGAGACCGTGGCCGTCTTCGACAGCGATGCGCTGCTCGATCACCGCGCTCGGCGCCCCACCATGCACCTGGTCGACGGCCTGAACACCGGGCTGAGCTGGCCGTCGATCGAGCTGCGGGCCACCACTGATCGCCAGGGCAACGAGGCGTTGTTCCTGATCGGTGCCGAGCCCGACCACCTCTGGCGAGCCTTCTCGCGGGCGGTGGTCGATCTGGCGCTCGAGTTCGGGAGCCGGCTGGTGGTCGGGCTCGGGGCGTACCCGGCGCCGGTGCCGCACACGCGGCCCACCAAGCTGGTCTCCACCGCCACCTCGGCTGAGCTGGCGGAGCTGGTCGGCTTCGTGCCCGGGCAGATCGACGTCCCGGCCGGGGTGCACGCGGCGATCGAGCGGCGCTGCGCGGACGTGGGCCTGCCCGCCGTCGGGTTGTGGGCGCAGGTCCCCCACTACGCCGCGGCGATGCCGTATCCCGCCGCGGGGCTGGCGCTCATCGAGGGTCTGGCCCGGATCGCCGATCTCCGCTTCGATCCGGGCGGCCTGGCGGCCGAGGCCGCGGCGAGCCGGGACCGCATCGACTCGCTGGTGGCCAACAGCGAGGAGCACCTGGAGATGGTGCGCCAGCTCGAGCACCACGTCGACGCGATGGAGGCCGCCGACCAGGGAGGGCTCCCCACCGGCGACGAGCTCGCGGCCGAGCTCGAGCGATTCCTGCGCGAGC
>NZ_DAIUCK010000127.1:0-7176 GCF_036846205.1 Rhabdothermincola sp.
GATCCATGGGGGGGATGCAGGTCCTCGAGTGGGGGGTGATGTACCCCGACCGGGTCCGCTCGCTGGTGCCTATCGCCACGTGCGCGGCGGCCACCGCTCAGCAGATCGCGTTCAGCAGCGTGCAGCGCAGCACGATCGCCCTGGACCCGCGATGGCGGGGCGGTGACTACTACGACGCCGCGCCGGGTGACGGTCCGCACCAGGGGCTCGCCATCGCGCGGGAGCTGGCTCAGATCACCTACCGCAGCGACCTGGTCTTCGACGACCGCTTCGGGCGCAACGTGCTCGACCCGATGGATGACACCTTCACCCTGTGGCAGCGCTTCGACGTCGAGGGCTACCTCGACTACCACGGCGCCAAGTTGGCCCGCCGCTTCGACGCCAACTCGTACCTGGTGATCTGCAAGGCGATGGACCTGCACGACATCGGGCGAGGGCGCGGCGGGGTCGGCGCGGCGCTCCGCCGGGTCGTGGCCCCGACGCTCACGGTCAGCATCGACTCCGATTCCCTCTACTTCCCGTACCAGCAGGAGGAGATCCGTGACGTGCTGGCCGCCAACGGCACCCCGGTGGAGCACGCGGTGATCACGAGCGATCACGGCCACGATGCGTTCCTGTTGGAGACCGATCAGGTGGGCGATGCACTGGTCGCCTTCCTCGAAGACGTGGAGAAACGACATGGCTGACGCTCCCGACGAGGCTCGACCGGGCCAGCCAGGCCAGCCGGACCAGCCGGGCGGGGAAGGGCGGCGCTCGTCGCTTCGCCCGGAGACGGTGGCGATCCGCGCCGGGCGGGACGACAACGACCGCGCCCTCGCCCCGATCCTCTGGGCCACCACCACGTTCGTGACGCCGACCGTGGAGGAGGGCCGGCGCTTGGCGACGATGGCCGGCTCGCACCGCTTCTACAGCCGCTACGGCAACCCCACGGTGCGGGGCTTCGAGGACGCGATCGCCGAGCTCGAAGGGGCCGAGGCCGCCCGCGCGTTCGCCTCCGGCATGGGCGCGCTGAGCGGAGTGGTGCTCGGGCTGTGCTCGGCGGGCGACCATGTGGTCGCCCAGCGCCAGCTCTACGCCGGTACCCAGCTGTTGCTGCAGTCGGTGTGCCCGCGGTTCGGCATCGAGGTCACCTTCGTCGATGCCACCGAGCCGGGTGCGTTCGCCGCGGCTGTCCGGCCGGGTGAGACGGTGCTCGTCCTGGCCGAGACACCTGCGAATCCCAGGCTCGATCTCGCCGACCTCGACGAGCTGGGCGCCATCGCCGGGCCGATCACAGTCGTCGACTCGACCTTCGCCACCCCGCTCGGCCAGCGGCCGCTCGATCACGGCGTGGACCTGGTGGTGCACTCGGCGACCAAGGCCATCGCCGGCCACAACGACGCCACCATCGGGGTGGTCGCTGGAGCCCGGGAGCTGCTCGACTGGCTGTGGAGCTTCGCCGTGCTGCAGGGCGCGAACGCCTCGCCCTTCGACGCCATGAACGCCCTGCGAGGTCTGCGGACCCTCGGCGTGCGCCTCCGCCAGCAGACGGAGTCCGCGCACCGGTTGGCCGAGGTGCTCGAGCAGCACCCGCACGTGGCGGAGGTGCGCTACCCGGGGCTGGATTCGCATCCCCAGCGCCACCTGGCCAAGCGCCAGATGAACCTCGCTGGTGGCCTGCTCACCTTCGACCTGGCGGGTGGCCTGGACGCGGGGCGGACCTTCGTGGAGTCGGTGCGGATCGCGCAGCTCGCCTCGTCCCTCGGCGGGCCGGAGACGCTCGTGACCCATCCCGCGTCCACCACGCACGTGAGCCTCACCCCCGAGGAGCTGGCGGCCAACGGCATCGGTCCGGGCACCGTCCGGGTGTCGGTGGGCCTCGAGCATCCCGACGACCTGATGGCCGACGTCCTCCAGGCCCTCGACCGCATCCCCTGATCGACCCCTGTCTGGTTGCGGGCTGTTCGCTTTGCCGTTCCGAACTGGCATGTCAAACGCGTGCTCTGGCACGCAGTTTGCCTGCCGGTTGCGTAGGGGAGTCGCTGGTTCGGTCGGTGCTCTCGAACTGGCATGTCAAACGCGTGCTCTGGCACGCGTTTGACATGCCAGTTGCGTAGGGGAGCTCGAACTGGCATGTCGCACGCGTGCTCTGGCACGCGTTTGACATGCCGGTTGAGTGGGGTTGGTCGGTTTGTTGGTGGGTGACGGGGGCGTGGAGGAGGACCGCTCAGCCGAAGAAGGCGCGCAGGGCCTCTTGGTTCTCGGGCGAGCCGACCAGGCGTTCGAACTCGGCTTCCTCGCGCGAGCGAGCGGCGCGCACCGCGTCGAGGCGGGCACTCAGCATCAGTGATTTGGTGGCCACCAGGGAACGCACCGGCATCGAGCCGATGCGCCGCGCCAGCGTCATCGCCTCGTCGAGCAGGTCAGCGCTCGGCACCGCCCGCCACGCCAGGCCGATGCGCACCGCGGTGTCCGCGTCGATCCACGGCTCGGTGAACAGCAGGTGCGCGGCCTCCTGCCAGCCCACGGCGGCAGGGAGCAGCAGGCTGGCCGACGCTTCCGTGGTGACCCCGAGGCTCACGAACGGGGCCTTCAGGCGTGCCTCGTGCGCCATCAGGACCAGGTCGCAGTGCAGCAGCATGGTCAGCCCGATGCCCACGCCGACGCCGTTCACCGCGGCGATCAGCGGCTTGGGGAACGACTCCAGCACCGGCATGAGCTGGCGATAGCCCGGCTCCTCACCGGTTGCGAACACGCTGGGGTCGGCCATCTCGGTGAGGTCCTGGCCGGCGGTGAACGCCCGTCCCGCGCCGGTGATCACCACGCAGCCGATCCCGGGGTCTTCGGCCGCGCCCGCCAGCGCATCCCGGCAGGCGAGCCACAATGCCTGGTTGAAGGCGTTGAGCGCCTCGGGGCGGTTGAGGGTGAGCAGGCGCACCCCCTCGCCGTCTCGGATCGTCACCACGTCGGTTGTCGAGGAGCTCATGCGGTCCTTCCTGTCGCCTCGTCGCCACCCCGTCTCGGCGTCTGGGCCGGACGGATCATGACACTGGGCCGTTCGGCCCAGATTTGCCTACAGCCGCCGCCCTGCCTGGTCGATACCAAGGCCATGGTGGGATGTAACGGTTGTCACGCAACGATCACCGCGGCGGATCGCTTCTGTCCAGCCTGCGGCCTACCCAACCGGCAGGCTCGGTTCCACCCGAAGTTCGGGCCGGCACCGCAGGAGCCCCCGGGACCACCGCCCCGTCCCAGCACACCACCCGCAGGCGTGCCGTACTGCCCCCGCTGCTGGGCGGAGGTGCGGCTCTCCCATCCCTTCTGCGGTTCGTGCGGGATGCCGCTCGACGATGTGCGAGCTCGGGCAGAGCTGGCCCGCTTCGGTGGGGTGTGGCTCACCCCCGGCCCGGACGGCCGTCCCCCGTACCGGTCGTTGCGGCTGCTCACCGCCGAGGTGCGGGCGCTCGCGGGTGCCACCGTGGTGGTGGCCCTGCTCGTGGCGATCAGCTCGGTTCTCGGTTTGCTCCAGCACCGCGACCGGTTCAGCTCGTTCCGGGTGGACCAGACCGATGCAGCCACCTTCACCGGTCGCCTCCAGTGGCTGATGGCGGCGCTCATCGTCGCCAGCGCGCTCGCCTTCATCGTCTGGGCGACCAGGGCGTACCGGAACCTGCCGCTCCTGGCGGTGAAGGGGTTGCGGATCCCGACCCGGTGGGCTTGGACGGTGTGGTTCGTGCCGTTCGGGAACCTCATCTGGGGCAAGGAGCTCGTGGATGACGTCTACCGGGCGAGCGATCCGTCGGCGCCGGTCCTGTCTCCCGGGTGGCGGCTGCGGACGGTGCCGATGCGTGTGCACCTGTGGTGGATCTCGGTGATGGCCTCCGGCGTGCTGCTGCTCACCGCGCACTGGATGTCGCCCTCCCCGGCGGGCGGCGCCGAGGTGGGTGGCGCGGCGCTGGGCCTGATCGCCGCGGCGCACTTCTCCATCGCCACCGCCGCGGCGCTCACGGCGCTCCTGGTGACCGAGGTGGCGACCCGCCAACGGCGGCGGGTCGCGCACCTCGGCGTCGCCGGGCCGGCTTCCCGCAGCGGCGATCTGGCCAGCCCCGCGACGCCGCGCCGGTCGGACCCCGAGCCCCGGTTCGAGCAGGTCCCGGTCCTCGTGCATGCCGACTCGGGTTCCGTGGCCGGTCGCTACTAGGGACGGGCGGCCCGGACGGGCGGCCCGAGCGAGGGACGGGCCCGGTGGCGTGACCCGCCGCCTCACCGACGCGGCTACACCGGAGTTGTGCCCGAGCTCCTCGAGGTCGAGCGGTACCGCCTGTTGGCGTCAGCCGCGCTCCAGCGGGCGATCGCCGACGTGCGCCGGGTCGACCCCCTCATGCTGCGGGGCGGGCTCACGGAGGACGCGCTGCGCCAGGCGCTCCGCGGGCGGCGATTCGTGGAAGCCCGCCGCGTCGGCAAGCTGCTGCTGCTCGACACCGATCGCGGGCCGACGCTCGGCCTGCACTTCGGGATGACCGGGTTGCTCGACGTTGACGGCACCCGGGGAGTCGAGGACCTGCTGTACGCGACCCGAAGCCGGGAGCCGCGCTGGGTACGGCTGATCGTGGAGTTCGCCGACGGGGGCGAGTTGGTGTTGCACGACCAGCGGCGGCTCGGCGCGGTCAGCCTCGATCCCGACGAGACCCGGCTGGGGGTCGACGCCTGGTGCGTGACCATGGCCGAGCTGCGCCGGGTGCTCGACGGCCAGGTGTCCCTCAAGGCCAGACTGTTGGATCAGCGGCGCCTGGCCGGGCTCGGCAACCTCCTGGTGGACGAGATCCTGTGGCGCGCCGGACTCGACCCGGCCCGGCCGGCATCGACCGTGACCGCCGCCGAGCTTCGCTGCCTCCATCGTCACCTGCGGGACACGCTGGAGACGCTCATGGCCCGAGGTGGATCCCACACCGGTGACCTCCAGGCGCAGCGGCGAGTCGGGGGTCGCTGCCCGAGGGACGGGGCTTTCCTCCAGCGTCGGGTGGTCGCGGGGCGCACGACGTTCTCGTGTCCGGTGCACCAGCGGTAGGTGATGACCGGGAGGCGAGCGGGTCGGGGTAGGGTGAGCGAGGCAGCGGGTGGAGCACGGTCGCCGAGCGGAGTTCATCGCGTGAGCACACACCGAACCGAGGCCCGAATGCTGCGAGCTGGGCTGCTGGCGGTGCCCTTGGTCGTGTTGGCGGTGGTCTGGGGGCTCCCGAGCGCCTCCGCACAGGACGACTCGACCACCACCTCGTCCACGGCGACCACGGCCAGCACTCCCACCACCTCTGTCACGACCTCGACCACGGAGCCTGCAACCACCACCACGAGCCGGCCCCGCACCACCACCACGAGGCGCTCGACGCCGAGCAGCACCGCGTCGTCCACCACGACGACGACCGCGGTCACCACCACGACCACCGGTGGGCAGGACGCCACGTCGACGACGACGCTGCAACGGTTCCTCATCCCTGACGACACGGTGGCGCCCCGCGCCGATCCTGCCGAGTCGTCAGGCACTGGCGGCCTCAGCACCGACACCAAGCTCACGCTGGTGGTGGTCGGGTTGCTGGTGGTGGCGGCGGCCATCGGCGTGCTCACCTGGCTGTACTGGCGCCACACCCGCCCCGCGCCGTACCTCGACGCGCTCGACGTTCTCTCGGAGGTGAAGGATCACGGCGCCGCCGCGGCCACCGCGCTGGCGACCACCCGGCCTCCGGTGAGCGACGCGCCGACGGCGGTGAACCCTGCCGTGGATGCCGGTGTAGTGGGTGGCAGCCCGCCGGTCGAACCCGTGCCCGGCGCCGCCACCTCGGCCGTGCGCATCATCGGCCCGGTCGATCCGGATCGTGCCGACTCGAGTGGGGAGAGCGGCGGGTCGGGTGATCCGGCGCCGGGTGACCCGGCCCCCGCGGGCTCGATGCCCGCGGGCTCGACCCCAGCGGAGGCAGCGACCGGCGAACCGGTCCCACCGCCCACCGACCCGGCGGTGCAGCCCGCGGAGGTGCAGGATCCACCTCAGCTCGTCACGTTGGAGGACCTCTTCGGCCCGCAGGAGGACGAACGCCCGCTGGTCTCCGGGCTCGGCGATCCGACCGAGTTGTGGTCGGACGGACCTGCGTCCGATCCCGGCGTCTCGCCCGGTCGGTCGGGGGACCGCTGACGCTAGCGTGGCCCGCATGGGCGACACCTTCGATGTCCAGGCGATGATCCAGCGGTTCCGTGACCGTGCCCACGCGGTGAAGAACCGTCCGCTCCCGCCGATCGCGGGGGAGGAGCGCACCCGGTTCATCGAGCAGGCCCAGACCGACTACCAGGATTTCGCCATCATCGGGGACGCGGAGGGCGCCATCGAGGACGGGTTCCTGGTGCTGCGCGTCGATCTGCGGCCGCCCGAGCGGCGCGGCTGAGGTGAGGGACCGGCAGCGGTTCGACGCGGCGATCGCCGCCATCGACCGGGCCAACGCCGACGACCCCGAGACCCTGGAACTGGATGGCCAGCAGCGCCCGAAGGAGCTGGTCCATGCCGAGCTGGTGACCAGATGGGTGCGTCGGCTCGATCCGGGCGCGAGCGAGGTGCAACTCCTGGCGGCACGCGCGCACCACCTGCGCCGCTGGGTGGTGCCCCGCGAGAGCTACCCGCCGGGGCGAGCCGGCTACCTGCGTTGGCGGCGTGATCAGGCCCGCCGGCAAGCCGAGGAGGTGGCGGTGATCCTCGCCGCGGCCGGCTACGACGATGCGGCCATCGCACGGGTGCAGGGGATCATCCGCAAGGAGGGGCTGGCCACCGACCCGGCGGTGCAGACGCACGAGGATGCGCTGTGCCTGGCGTTCCTGGAGACCCAGCTGGGGTCGTTGCTCGCCGATCTGGGCGAGCAACGCACGGTGGAGGTGCTGGCCAAGACCGCTCGCAAGATGAGTGCCCGGGGGCTGGCCGAGGCCGCCGGGCTGCCGCTACCTCCTGCCCAGGCCGCCCTTCTCGGCCGTGCCCTTCAGGTCGCGGGAGCCGGAGCCGACAAGTAGCTTGGCCCGGTTTCACGACGGGAGCACCGGGGCGAGGAGGGGAGATGCACTGCGACGCCTGCGGAGGTGAGAGCCCGGAAGGGTCGAAGTTCTGCGTGTACTGCGGGAACCGCTTGGCCGCGCAGGCAGAGTCGGTCGAGGCGCCACCGCCCC
>NZ_DAIUCK010000128.1:0-7155 GCF_036846205.1 Rhabdothermincola sp.
GGCCCCGAGACTGCGACCCAAGCGGACCCATCGCCAGGCCGTGCTGGCGTCCCTGCCCGAAGAGCACAAGCCCATCGCCGAGCAGGTGTTGCGCGGCGGCATCCCCGCCGTGCGCCAGGCGGTCGACAAGCAGAACGAGCTCAACCAAGCCGAAGGGAAGCCGGCCATCAATGCCGAGCCCCTGGTGGCCATCGCGGAGTCGTTGCTCCCCCGGCTACGGGCCGCCGAATGGCGTGACCGAGCCGAAGCCGCGCTCGCCGCGGCAGCCGAGGTCGACCTCCGAGACCTGCGATCGGTGGTCGTCGCGGCGGAGCAGGCGGCCCGCGACGACGAGGCCCGCGCCCTTGCCGAGCAGCTCCGAGCGGCGCTGAGCGAGCGGGTCGAGGCCGAGCAGGCCGCGTGGCTGGCCGAGCTCGACGAGCTGCTCCGCGAAGGGCGCGTCGTGCGAGCACTGCGTCTCAGCTCCCGTCCACCCAAGGCCGGGGCCCTCCTGCCGCCGGAGCTCGCCGAGCGGCTCGCGCACGCCGCGT
Organism: Rhabdothermincola sp.; assembly: GCF_036846205.1. Classification (NCBI taxonomy): domain Bacteria; kingdom Bacillati; phylum Actinomycetota; class Acidimicrobiia; order Acidimicrobiales; family Iamiaceae; genus Rhabdothermincola; species Rhabdothermincola sp. The sequence goes on from NZ_DAIUCK010000128.1 coordinate 531, forward strand.
CGGGCGCCTTGACGGCCGAAACCGGCCAGGACCGCTTCGCCACCGTCCTCGACGCGCTGGCGTACGCGCCGGTGCGTACCCAGGTCACGGCGCAAAGCCTGCCTGCCAGGCCCAGCGAGGAGCTGCTCGGCGCGGTCAACCGGCTGGCCGGGCGCCTCCCACAGATCGCAGCCCAGTTCGGGGTGAAGCCGTCCGCCGTCCCGTCACGGGCCAAATCCGCCCGCCAGCCACCGCCGCCGCCAGCCGAGCACCCCGAGTCCTGACCCAGCGCCCCTCAGCAACCAGCGGCTCAGCAACCGGCAGCGAAGATCGGCACCTCGGCCGGGCTGGCAAGGACCACGTCACCCGCCTCGGACACCACTCGGGGGTTCCACCCCGCCAGCCCGAAGGGCACACCGAGCTCGCGGGCGAGGGCCCGGTCGTGGGAGGTGTCGCCGATGAACACCACGTCGCTCGTCGTCACCCCTAGTGCGGTCAGCACCGGGGTGAGACGCTTCGGGCCGTCGAACGCATCGGCGAAGAGTGCGACGTCCGGCGACCACCCCAGGCGGCGCAGCTCCGCCCGCCCGGGTCGAGGGTGCTTGTTCGAGCACACCGCCCAGCGGTCGAGTGAGGCCAGCATCTCCTCCACCCCGGGGAACGGCGCCGCGGCAGCCTCGTCGTAGCGCTCGAGATACTCCTCGACCGCGATCCCCAGCCGCCTGCATTCGTCGGCCAGGACGTGGCCGAACGTGATCTCCGCCGCCGGCACACCGAGCGCGAGGAACGGCGCCGTGAGGGCGGCGTCGGAGTCGAGCAGCGTGCCGTCGAGGTCGAAGATGGGGACCCGACTCACCGGAAGGTCACGTCTCGCGTGGCGCGAGCACGGAGGAGCGACTCGCCCTGCCGCGGTACTCGCCGCTGCCGAACTCCTCGTCCCACTGCGCCCCGCAGGAGCGGCACACACACGTGTCGAGGCGGAGTGAGCCGAGGTACAGCCGCTCCACCTCGTAGTCGCCGCAGAACGGGCACCGGAGGCGCCCGCTGGATCCGTCGTCGTCGTCCATGGGTCTGTGGACAGGCTAGCGAACCGTGCCCGCCGGAGGTCGGAACCCCGGCGCAGGTGGTGGGCGGGCAGCGGCCGTGGGTGGGTCCCGCCGGCGCCCCTGCGCCTCACCGGTTCGAACCGCTCGGCCGCCACCGCCTAGGGTGCTCGCCCATGGTGGACTACGAGGTGCGTGGACGGGTCGGGGTGTTGACGATCAACCGACCCGACAAGAAGAACGCGGTCAACGGCGACGTCGCCCGGGGCATGGAGGCGGCGATCGACCGGCTCGAAGAGGATCCTGAGGTGTGGGTGGGCGTGCTGCAGGGCTCGGGCAGCGTGTTCTGCGCCGGTGCGGATCTGAAGGCGATCAATGAGGGCCGGGCCGGTGAACTGCAGACCGAGCGAGGCGGCTTCGCCGGCATCGTCGCCCGGGCGCGCACCAAGCCGATCATCGCTGCGGTCGACGGTCCCGCCCTGGCCGGTGGGACCGAGATCGTCCTGGCATGCGACCTCGTCGTGGCGTCGACCGCGGCGAGCTTCGGCATCCCGGAGGTGAAGCGCTCGCTGGTGGCGGCCGCAGGCGGGCTGTTCCGCCTTCCCCGCCTCCTCCCCCGGAACATCGCGCTGGAACTGGGGCTCACCGGTGACCCGATCAGTGCCGAGCGGGCCGCCCACTTCGGTCTGGTGAACGAGCTGTGCGAGCCGGGTGGCGCGCTCGACGCCGCGCTGGCCCTCGCGGAGCGGATCGCCAAGAACGCTCCGCTCGCCGTGCGGGAGACCCGCCGGCTCATGCTGGAGCTGGCGGGCGCGGACGACGAGACGGCGTTTCGCGAGTCGGGTGCGGCGATGATCAACCTCGCCAGCACCGAAGACTTCTGGGAGGGGCCGAAGGCGTTTCTCGAGAAGCGCGAGCCCGAGTGGAAGGGCCGCTGATCCGAACCTTCAGGTGAACGCATCGAGCACACCGTGCTCGTGCAGGAACTCCGCCAGACCGTCCACCAGGTTCAGCTCGAGCACCTTTTCCAGCGGCACCCAGGCTGCCTCGGCGGCGTCGTCGCCCGCTACCGGTGCCCGATCGTCGAGGACGGTCACCTCGAAGTCCGCGATGACGAAGTGGTGGTCGTCATCGATGCGCTCCACCCAGCCGACCAGCGATCCGCAGACACACTCGAGGCCGGTCTCCTCACGGACTTCGCGGACCACTGCCTCGGCCAGCAGCTCGCCTCGCTCGACCCGACCACCCGGCACCGACCATTCCCCCGCGGCGGGGCCGTGCCCCCGGCGCACGAGCAGCAGCGAGCCGTCAAGCACCGCCACCGCACCCACACACAGGATCGGGCTATCCACTCGTTCGACCATCCCCGGGGGCGAGCGAACGGTGCACGACGATGGCCCGGGCCGTCAGGCCGAAGCGCTCGAAGAAGTTCTTCGCCTCCCGGTTTCCCGGCAGAACCATGGCATCCAGGCCTGAGCAACCTCGTTCGGTGGCCCATTCGAGGAGTCGCTCCATGAGGGCCTCCCCCACGCCGATCCCCCGCGCGCCCGGCTCGACGTACACGTCGTCGACCACGCCGAGCAGCCGCCCGTCCCGCAGCCGCTCGGTGTGGGCCACCGCATAGCCGACGGTGGACCCGTCGATCGTCCCCACGAGCACCTCGTGGTCGGCATCGGCGAGCGCGGCGGCCAGCTGGTCCTCAACCGGCTCCGCCCGGGCCGCCCGAGTGGCCCACAGGTCCCCACCCCGCTGGGGTCGCAGCTCGGCGACCGCCTGCCGCACCAGGGCAGCGATGGTCCCGATGTCGGTAGGCTCCGCCGGCCGGGCCGCTTCCACCCCCCCTCCTAGCCGGACTGGAGCTGAGCGATCCTGTTCAAGATCGTCTTCCGGCCCCGGGTCGCTGACTCGTAGGTGCGGACCGCTTCCAGTTCCTCGGCGGTGAGACCCTCAAGGCGCGGGAGAACCTGCGAGGCGGAGAGGCTCTCGTAGTCGGGGATGGCGAGCGTCTCCGCGGGGAACGGCGGCGACGGCCGGCCAGCCGGAGCAGGGGCACCGACCGGCACGGTCGGCTCCCCTACTGCTCGGCGCTCACCATTCGGTCCAGCCGGGGTGACCGGCGTGGTGCTGGCCGCGGTGCCCCCCGTACCGGGCGGTGGAGGTGAGGGCTCCGGAGGGAGCAGACCGAGGCCGCGCAGCAGGCTCATGGCGGGGGCACCGGCCGGCCCCAGCAGCCCCTCGGCAGCCTCACTCCCCTTGCGGATCGCGTACTTACCGATCACCCGCGCCAGCACGATCTGGTTGCGTCCCCGATCGACGAACCGGGGTAGCAACGAGCGAGCCTCCAAGCCGAAGCCGAGGGGCGCATAGACGCAGTATTCCAGCGCGGTCTCGATGGGTGATCTGGCGTGCTCGCGGTCGCTCACGGGTTCCGATGATGGCTCAGGGCGGCCACCCTGGCCTACTTGCGAGCCTTTGCGTACTGCCGCTCGAGGACCTCGATGGCCGGGCACACGCTTTCACCGACAGGGCACTCCAGGTGATCGGGAGGGCCGAACTGGCCCGGGTGGACCAGCAGGAAGCAACCGGTGCAGGTGAACTCGTTCGCCTTCTTCGGTTGGACCCCGTCAACGGCATCACCCGTGGCCCGCGGCTCCTGCTCTTCGAGGTCCTCGTCCTCGTCTTCGTCCTCACTGGCGGCGATCCGGTCCTTGAGGATGGTGTCGAGGTCGGCCTCGACGTCGTCCGGGTCGAGCTCCTCCTCGTCGTCCTCTTCCTCGTCGCGCTTCTTGCGGGCTCGAGGGAGCTCATCGACGATGGCGACATCGGTGTCCTCGTCTTCGAGGACGAGCTCTTCCTCCTCGAGCTCCCCGTCCGCGAGGACACTCTCGTCGAGGTCCTCCGCGTCGAGGTCCTCGACGTCCATCGTGTCGTCGAGGTCGTCCAGGTCGTCGTCGATCAGGTCGTCGTCAGCCATGGCTTCCTTCGTCGTCGGGGGCTGATTCTGTCCACACGCGGGGCGGACTATACGTCCTACGAGCGCGAACCGCGCCTCTCACGCGCACGCCGGTTCCACGGCGGGCCCGGTCGGCTCAGGCACGGTTGCGGCGAGCCTCGGCCCGACGCTCCGCGTCCAATCGCTCCAGCTCCGGCTCCGCTGAGTGGTCGACGAAGGACATGGCCTCCGCGATCGCTCGGTGGCCGGCCTCCTCCGCGAGCAGGCGATGCATCTCCTGAGCCACCAGGCGGTAGGCGGGGTGGCCCTGCGGGGTGGAGCGCAGCTCGATCAGGTGCATCGCCTCCCGGGCGTTGAGCTGCATGGTGAAACGCACGTTGTAGGCGAGGGAGACCGCGTAGGACGCCTCGGCCGGGAACCGCTCCGCCAGGGCGTCGTAGAGGGCAGCACTGCGGGCCATGGCCGCGTCGAAGGCATCAGCTGCTCCAGCCAGGTCGACGGCTTGAGGCCTGGCGTAGCCGTGACGGGGGGTGAGCTGCTGCCACTCGATGGTGAGCATCCGGTGACGCTGCAGGTCACGGAACGCGCCGTAGTCGGCGAGGATCTCGAAGCGGTAGCTCGGCCGCTCGAAGGCCCTGCCCGGCTTGTGGCGACGATTCCCGCGATGGCCGGTGTAGGTGCGGATGACCGCCACCCGCTCCTCCACGGACATCTCCCGCACGCGGCGCTCGATCTGTCGCTCCGGCAGGCGGGTGTAGGGCGAGAGCATGGCGGTGACCAGCTTGATCTCGGCATCGGGGTCGTGGTCGAGCAGCTGCACCGCGGGCACGTGCTCCGCTGCGACCTCGGCGGGGAAGAGGCGCTGCGCGAGGTCCTCCATCCGGTTCCTGGTGGTCTCCAGGTAGCGGCTCCATGCCACCCCCCGGTCGTCGAGGTCGACGCGCTTGAGGAACGACGGGATGACCTTGCGCAGCTCGGTGAGCATGAGATCGGCATAGTCCCGGGCTTCCGGCAGCGCGTGGGCTCGCATGCGCAGCAGCAACATCTCGTAGGCCTGCCCGGTGCCGTAGATCCCCACGTTCGACAGTGACGCGGCCGGCAGGATGCCGCGCAGAGCGTCGAAGGCCTTGGCCCGGATCGCCTGCCGGTAGATGAAGTCGGAGTCGCCGTCCTGCTTGGGGAACTGCTCGCGGAAGAACTCCTGGAGCTGCGGCACCAACTCCGCGTAGGTGTCGAAGAGCCGGTCCATGTCGCCCACATAGCGGGTGCCCAGCGAGGACATCAGGACCTCCGGTGGCCGGTAGAAGCGGTAGCGGCCGCCGATGCGAGCGTCGTAGGCGATGTAACGGGTGGACTGCTCGAGGTACGACATCAGCCGACCCCACTCGAGCACCTTGGTGAGCAGGTTGGAAGCCTGCTCACAGGCCAGATGGACGCCGCCGAGCTGGGCCACCGAGTCGTCGCCGTATTCGAAGAACACCCGGTCGTACAGCTCCTCGGCCCGTCGCAGCCCGACGGTGGCATCGATGCTCGCGTCGCCGGTGATGTCGAGCTCGTTGACGAACTCGTCGAGGAAGAGCCGGCGCAGGCTCTTCGGTGAGCGCGAGTAACGGGCGAAGAGCGCCCCTTTCACCACCTCCGGCAGGTTGACCAGGGCGAAGACCGGGCCGTCGAGGTTCGTGAAGTACCGCCGGAGGATGTCCGCCTCCTCAGGGGTGAACTCCTCGGCGACGTAGACAGTCACGGTCGGGCAGCGTAGGGCATGGCCGCTGGCCTCCCGCGCACCCCTCGGAGCCGCTCAGTGGCTCGGCCCGGAGGTCGGATCGACCCCGCCACCCGCGCCCGCGAAGGCCTCCCGTACCGCTTGGAGGGCCTCGGGGACCAGCCACAGGTCAGCGATCGTCATGGCCATGGCCTTCGCGGCGTCGAGCACCGCCCGATCTGCGTGCTCACCCGCGGTGTAGTTGGCGAACTCAGGGGTGTGGATCCCCACGTGGGGCGGTGCGACGGCGATCATGGGGTGGATGCTCGGCACCAGGTGGCTGACGTTTCCCATATCCGTGCTACCCACCACCCGGAGGTCGAACTCGTCGGGGTCGCGCAAGGGCCGGCCCAGCCGCTCGGCGTTGGCCGCGTAGAGATCCAGCAGGGGTTCGTTGTCCACCATGTCGGCGTAGGGCGGGTCCTTCCACTCGGCCTCCATCCGGCACCCGGCGGCGTCGGCACCGGCCTGGAGGCACGTGTGGACCCGCTCGGCCAGCGCGTGGAGCCGCTTCATCGTGGCGGCGCGCACATACCACTCTGCGGCCGTGTGAGCCGGCACGATATTGGGCTTGTCGCCGGCTTCGGTGAAGATCCCGTGGACCCGCTCCTCGGGCCTGATGTGTTGGCGCAACGCCGCGACGTTCACGTAGCCGAGCACAGCCGCGTCGAGGGCGTTGCGCCCCTTGTGGGGGAACGCCGCCGCGTGGGCGGCTTCACCGTGGTACTCCACCCGGAGCTGCTGGATCGCGATGACGTCCATCCGTCGCAGATCGGCGCCGGCGGGATGCACCATCATCGCTGCGTCGACCCCGTCGAGCGCCCCGCGACGGGCCATGTGGACCTTGCCCCCTCCCCCCTCCTCGGCGGGGGTCCCGAGGACCACCAC
>NZ_DAIUCK010000129.1:0-7120 GCF_036846205.1 Rhabdothermincola sp.
CCGGAGCACGGGTTCGACCTGCCAGTTGCTGAGGGGAGCGAGCTGCCAGTTGGAGAGGGGAGGTGGAAAGGGTCCGGGAACGCGACAGGACCCCGCCGTAGCGGGGCCCTGCGTGGTCGGAAGGGATGGGTATCAGCCGGTGAAACGTGGGCTGGTCGTCGCCGCCGCCTGCTGTGCCGTGGTGGACGTCGTGGTGGTCGGCGGCAGCGTGGGTGGCGGCTGGGTGGACGGGGTCACGCCCGTGACGATCGTGGTGCCCAGCACCGTGGCCTGGGGGTCCACACACGACAGGTTGAGCGTGATGTTGAGCGGAGCCCCGATCGTGACGCTCAGGGTGATGGTGCCCACCGTGTAGATGATGTCGGTCTCGCCACCTTCCACCTGGCCGGTGAACGGGCCGACCTGGGGCGGGCTGGGCGGTGGAATGGGGATGGTGGCATCCGGTGGGTTGCCCACGATGGTGTTCGGAGAGGCTGCCGAGCCCTGGGCGATCACGGGGAGGGTCAACCCCGAGACGTCAACTGAGCTGATGCCGAGACCCGTGAGGAGGTTGATGGTCTCATCGGTGAGGCTGAGCCCCCAGGTGAAGCTCACCGTCGCGGTGTCGCCCGGGGCCAGGTTCTCGGGAACGTCGGGTGTCACCTGGAACGGGACGTTGAGCGACCCTCCGAAGGAGTTGAGGATGAGCTGGCTGGCCTCGTCCGCGCCGCTGCAGACCCCGTTGACGTTGATCGGCGTCACACCCGCCCCGGCCGACGCGGGCAGTGAGGATCCCAAACCCCCTGCCAGCACCCCCGCGGTCAGGGCGACCGCCAACGATCTACGAAGACGCATGATCTGTCCCTCCCTCGAAGAATCCCCGTCGGTGAACCCGCGCCGGGTCCACGAATTCCGGATCACGCTACTTTGACCCGGGTGGCCGGGCAAGCAGGGTCAGGCGGGGTCGACGGCTGCGAGGTGCGCCAGCAGGCGCGAACGGCCCTGGTCGATCTCCTCGCTGAGCAGCCGCTCGAGCACCGACCCCCCGAACGACCCGCCGTAGTGGAGGTCCATCTCCAGGCGACTCACTGCACCATCGGCGGCGACGCGGGCCTCCAACACCCAGGCTGCGTGCCGACGGCCGTCGAGCTCTCGACGCTCGAACCGCACCCTTCCCGGTGCTTCATGGACGGTACGCACCATCCGCAGCCGCTTCGAGCGCGCCAGTGGACCGATCCGGCCTCGCAGCTCCACCGACCACGCGGGACCGGCATCGCCGGGCGCCGCGGGCGCGGGATCCGCCTTCGGCACGATCGACAGCCACGCCGGGTAGCGACCCAGGTCCTCGACGGCAGCGAACAGGCGGCGGGGCGGGCACGGGGCTTCGAGCGATGCGGTCATCTCCACCCCGCCATTGTGCCCGCCCGGGACCGCAGCGCCCGCTGCGCGAGGCCCGGGTCAACCACGCTCCAACGGCTCGATCGCGCCGGGGAGCACCGTGACCCCCACCTCCGTCCCCACGGCGGGAACCGCCTCCCCGTCGGCGAGCACGTCGAGCGTGGTGCGCTCCCCCAGCCGCACCCGGACCACCTGCTGGTCTCCAACGAAGAGGTGCGCGTCCACCCGGCCTCGCAGCTGCCCGGCGGCGTCGAGCCGCGCGCCGCGGGGGCGGACCAGTACCGACCCGGGACCGGGAGGGAGCCGGGTCGCTCGAGCCAGCACGCCTGCCTCGAAGAGGACCGCGCCGTCGCGGACCTCGACGTCGAACACGTTGGTGAAACCGAGGAAGCGCGCCGACCAGGCGTCCCCCGGACGGGTCCGCAGCTCGGCCGGCGAGCCGCGACGCACTATCCGCCCCTCGCGCAGCAACGCCACCTCGTCAGCCACGCTGAGCGCTTCGTCCTGATCGTGGGTGACGTACACCACCGCCACTTCCAGGTTGGCGAACAACTCCTGCAGCTCGACCAGCAACCGTTCGCGCAGCGCCCGGTCGAGGGCCCCCAGCGGCTCGTCGAGCATGAGCACCCGGGGCGCGGGGGCCAATGCCCGGGCCAACGCCACCCGCTGGCGCTCGCCCCCGGACAACGACGACACCGCCCGGGCCCCGTAGCCGGACAACCCGACCAGCTCGAGCACCTCGCCGACCCGCGCCCGCTGCTCCGCCCGCCCCGCACCGCGGACCCGCAGACCGAAGGCCACGTTGCCAGCCACGTCCAGGTGTGGGAACAAGGCGTAGTCCTGGAACATGAGCCCCACCTGCCGCCGGTGGGTGGGAAGCGGGGTCAGGTCCTCTCCATCGATCCGGATCGAGCCCCGCTCGACGGGTTGCAGCCCCGCGATGGCCCGCAGCAGCGTGGTCTTGCCGCTGCCCGAAGGCCCGAGGACCCCGAGCACCCCGCCGGCGGGCACAGTGGCGGACACCCCGTCGAGGATGCGGCGGCGGTCGATGGTGACGGCGAGGTCCTCGACCTCGAGCATCAGAACTCCCCGATCCGGCCGACCCGGACCCGTTCGATGGCGAGCATCACCGCCACGGTCAACCCCATCAGGATGGTCGACAGGGCCGCGGCCTGCGCGAAGTTGAGCGGGCCCGGTTGGCCGAGGAACCGGTAGATCGCGATCGGGAGGGTCGGCCACTGGCTGCGAGCGAGGAACACGGTGGCCCCGAACTCGCCGAGCGAGACCGCGAACGCGAAACCGGCCGCCGCGAGCAACGCCCGTCCCACGAGTGGCAGATCGACCTCCCGCCACACCCGAGCCGGCCGAGCACCGAGCACGGCAGCAGCCTCCCGAAGCCGCGGGTCGATCGAACGCAGCGTCGGGACCAGCAGACGGATGACGAACGGCACGGCCACCAAGGCGTGTGCGATGGGAAGCAGCGCGAGCGAGTCGCGCAGATCCAGTGGAGGACGATCCAGCGCGATGAGGAACCCGAAGCCCACGGTGACCGCGGAGGTGCCCAGTGGGATCATGAGGAAGGTGTCGATCCAGCGGGCAGTGCGCGCTGCGCCGCGCCCGGCGATCGCGAACGCTGCCATGGTGCCCACCACCAGCGCGATCAGGGTGGCCGCTCCGGCGAAGAGCAGTGAGTTGCGCACCGCGTCCAGAGGGGCGACGAACAGCACGCTCCCGCGCCTCGACGTATCGAGTGCTCGGTACGCGTCGAGCCCCCAGCCGCCTGGCGTCGACAGCGACCGCCCCACCAGCACGGCGAGCGGCGCCGCCAGCAACACCCCGATCACCGCGAGGTTGACCCCGAGCAGCGCCCGATCGCGCCAGCCGGCGAGCGGGCGCGCGGTCTCGGTGGCCGGGCGCAGGAGCTGGCTCACCGAGCGGCGCTCCTGGTAACGGGCGTACACGAACAGCACCGCCACCACCGCCACCAGTTGCACCAGCGCCAGCACCGCGGCGGTGTCGAGGTTCAACAAGCGGGCCGTCTGGGTGTAGATCTCGACCTCCAAGGTGCGATACCTGGGGCCGCCCAGGATCAGCACCACCCCGAAGCTGGTGAAGGTGAACAGGAACACGATCGACGCTGCCGCCGCCACGGCCGGGCGCAGGAGTGGCCAGGTGACGCGCCGGAAGCTCTGCCACCAGCCGGCGCCGAGCACCCGGGCGGCTTCCTCGAGGTGCGGGTCGAGGTGCATCCACAGACCGCCCACCGTCCGCACCACCACCGCGTAGTTGAAGAAGACGTGCGCCAGCAGGATCGCCCACACCGTCCCTCGCAGGTCCACGCCGAGTGGGCTGCGCGGCCCGACGAGGCCCAGGAAGGCAGCGCCCACCACGACGGTGGGTAGGACGAAGGGGACGATCAGCGACGCCCACAGCAGCCGCTTCCCCCGGAACTCGAGCCGGGCGAAGCACCAGGCTGCGGGCATGGCCACGACGACGGTGAGCAGGGTCGAGACCGCCGCCTGCCAGGTGGTGAACCACAACACCCGCCGCAACGCGGGCTCGCCCAGCACCTCGCCGACGACGCCGAGATCCCACTGGCCTGCGGGCCGCAGACCCCGCAACACGATGGCGGCCACCGGGTAGGCGAAGAAGATCGTCAGGAACGCCAGGGGCACCCCGACCAGCAGCAGGCGCCCGAGCCGCCGGAGGATCACTCGGAGAAGAGCTTCGTCCACTCCTCGATCCACCGGTCACGATTGGCAGCCACCTCCGCCGGCGGTAGCGAGAGCGGGTCCGTCGCCAGGGCGGCGAACTTCGTGAAGGCCTCCGGCAAGGCGGCCTGGGTGTTCACCGGGTAGACGAACATGCGCATCGGGACGTCCTCCTGGAAGGGGACGGAGAGCAGGAAGTCGATGAGCTGGCGGGCCGCGTCCGGGTTGGCCGCGCCGGCGAGGATCCCCGCGAACTCGATCTGGCGGTAGCAGGTCGTTGGCACGAACCCGGTCGGTGCGTCCTCGACACTGATCGACGGGTCGGACACCTCTGCTGCCGGGCTGGAGGCGTAGCTCACCACCAGGGGGCGGTCTCCTTCCCCGCTGCCGCCCGAGAAGTCGCTGTAGTAGGCCTGTTCCCAGCCGTCCGCGACCGTGACCCCGTTGCCTTTCAAGGCCCGCCAGTAGTCGAGCCAACCGTCCCCGAATCGTGCCCGGGTGGCCAACAGGAACGCGAGCCCCGGAGTCGAGGTGGCCGGATTCTCGACGACCAGCATCCCCCGGTAGCGCGCATCGGCCAGGTCCTCCAAGGTCTCGGGGACCGGGAGCCCGTCGGCTCGCAAGCGCGACCGGTCGTAGTTCACGCACACGTCGCCCACGTCGATCGGGGTCACCCGATGCTGGGGATCGAGCACGTAGGCAGGATCGACGTCGGCCAGCGAAGGCGATTCGTACGGTTCGAACAGACCCTCGTCGAAGGCCCGGGTCAACAGGTTGTTGTCGATGCCGAACAGCACGTCGCCCTGCGGATTGCGCTTGGTCAGGATGGCCTGGTTCACCACCTCGACCGCGTCGCCACCTCTCACCACCTCGACCTTGATGCCGGTGCGCTGCTCGAATCCGGCGAGGACCGCGTCGCTCACGCTGAACGAGTCATGGGTCAGCAGGCGCACCGAGCCACCGCGGCCGACGCCGGTCGAGGGTGCGGACGTGCCGTCGCCGGGCCCGGACGACCCGCATCCGGCGGCCACCAACGCGACGAGGACGACGAGCACGGCGAGCGCGGCGATCACCGGCACGCGACCGGCGGCGGCGCGGGGGGTGGACAGTGGATTCACCTGATGCCTCCTGTGAGCTGTCGCGAGACGTGCGTGCCCAGACCACCGGGCTGGATGGCGATCAGCACGCCACTGCCGACCTCCACCGTGGCCTGCCCGCCGAGGAACTCGTTGCTGACGCCCCGGGTCGTGCCGGGGAGCAGGGTCTCGCCGGCGAGCGGGTACAGCAGGCCATCCGTGGTCACGCCGTGCACCGGGCCACCGACGGGCAGCAGCGTCACCAGCTCACCCGGCGAGCCCGAGAGCCGAGCCGAGCTACGCACGACGTGGATGCGCGCTCCGCTGTGGCGGGCTTCGATCTCGAGCGGCGCGAACTCGGCGGACGCGAGCACCAAGGCGTTGGCGAGGAGGTGATCGAAGCGACCGCCTCCCCCACCGACCACGAGCACCCGACGGGCCCCGAGCTCCCGCGCCCGCTGGAGCGCGAGCTCGAGGTCGGTATGGTCCTTCGCCTCGGGATGGGGCTCGACCACCGCTCCCCGCGACTCTGCCTGGGCCAGCAGGCCGACGTCGACCGAGTCGAAGTCGCCGACCGCGACGTGCACCGGCCAGCCGAGGTCGAGCGCGTGGTGGAGACCCGAGTCAGCGGCGATGACGTAGGCGTCCCGCGGCACACCGTCCAGGACGTCCGGTGACGGTTGCTCGCCCCCGGTGAACACCACCGCCAGGCGGCCGCTGGGCGCTGGCAACGGGTGGGGGGTTCGTCGGGTGGTCATCGCGTGGTCCTCGGGAACAGACGAGACCAACCGAGCCTCCCTGCGCCGGCATGACCCGGATCAGGTTCGAACGGTCGGAGGGGAACTGCCCTCCCTCTCAGCCCGACGTGCCCGGGCTCCCGTGTTCCTCGGAGAACAGGCTAGCCGGCCTCGCACCCGCCGCAGCTCTGAAGCGAGGATCAGCCGACGGCAGCGGGGACCACGCCCCGGATCCCGCTGTCCTGATGATCGAGGAACCACCGGTAGGTCGCCGCGATGCCCTCACGCAGCGCGATCGTGGGCCTCCACCCCAGGGAGGTGATGCGGCTCACGTCGAGGACCTTGCGGGGCATGCCGTCGGGCTTGGTGGTGTCGAAGACGAGCTCCGCCGTCGGGTGCACGATGTCCCGGATGATCTCGGCGAGCTCGCGGATGGTCACGTCGACGCCCGTGCCGACGTTGATGGGGCCGGGCTCCTCGTACGCCTCCATCAGGAACACGCAGGCATCGGCGAGGTCGTCGACGTGGAGAAACTCACGCCGCGGCGTACCGGTCCCCCAGATCTCGACCGCGGTCTCGCCGCGGGCCTTCGCGTCGTGGAACTTGCGGATCAGCGCGGGGAGCACGTGACTCGAGGCCAGGTCGAAGTTGTCGTTGGGGCCGTACAGATTGGTGGGCATCGCCGAGATGAAGTTGCAGCCGTACTGGAAACGGTACGCATCGCAGAGCTTGATGCCGGTGATCTTGGCCAACGCGTACGCCTCGTTGGTCGGCTCGAGTGGCCCGGTGAGCAACGCGTCCTCGGTGATCGGCTGCGGGGCGAGCCTCGGGTAGATGCACGAGCTGCCGAGATAGAGCAACTTCTCCACCCCAAAAAGGTGGGCGGCGTGCACGACCGTGGCGTGGATCATCATGTTGTCGTAGAGGAACTCCGCGGGCCGGGTGGAGTTCGCGAGGATCCCGCCCACGGTGCCGGCCACCAGGTACACGTACTGCGGGCGATTGGCGCGGAACCAGTAATTCACTGCCGCCTGATCCCGCAGGTCGAGCTGGTCACGCCGCGCGGTGAGGATGTTGGTGAACCCCTCGCGCTCGAGACGACGCACGATGGCGGAGCCGACCAGGCCCGCGTGACCGGCCACGAAGATGGGCGCGTCGAGAGGGATGTCGGTCGTCATAAGGGTGCCCACAGGTTACCGCCCCCGGGTCAGGCCGGCCC
>NZ_DAIUCK010000130.1:0-7081 GCF_036846205.1 Rhabdothermincola sp.
CCCCTACGACGAGCTCGACAGCCAGGGCGACCTGCGAGAGGCGGCCTCCCGGCTGGAGGCACTGATCGCCGCGGTGAGCCGGGCCGAGCCGGGTGTGCCGATCGACCTGATCGCCCATTCCCAGGGTGGCGTCGTCACCCGCCTGGCGATCGGCGAGGCGTTCTCGCGTGGCACGCTGCCCGCCGAGGTGCGCACGTTCGTCACCCTCGGCACCCCGCACGGAGGCGCGGACCTCGCCACCGCCCTGGCTGCGCTCGACGAGCTGGGTGGATTCGACGCGCAGCTGGCGGCCCTCGCCGCGGTGGTGCCCGGAGGTCACGACCCGGCCAGCCCCGCCGCTCGCCAGCTCAGCGAGGTGTCCGACCTGACCCGTCAGGTCGGCGCCACGCCGGTGCCGGATCACCTGCGGATGGTGTCGATCGCCGCCGCGGGGGACTGGGTGGTCCCCGGGCCGCGCACGGTCGTCGACGGCGAACGCCACGTCACCGTCGACGTGCACGGGCTCTCGGCCCACGACGAGCTGCCGGGCTCGGCAGCGGCCACCCGCGAGATCGCCCTGGCCATGGCCGGGTTGCCCCCGACGTGCGTGGGCGCCGGGGAGGCCGTCTCCGCGCTGGTGGAGGGCGAGACCATCTCGTTCGCGATCGACGCTGCGGGGGCCGCGGGCGCCCTGGCAGGGATGAGCTGGCCGGGTCCGTGAGCGTGCCACCGCGCCGGCCCGAGGTGGGGACGGCGTTGGCCCCCGTGGTGACCCTTCCCTACAATCGACCGCCGGCCCACCGCATCGCGGGCCGAACCTGGTGGCCCGGTGGTGTGCACGGGGCTGCCGGCAGCACACATCCGCCCTCGCCCTCCCACGGTCGCCTCGAGCGTCGGGCGGGGGTCTCGACGAACCGATGGGAAGGAGCACCTGCGATGGCACCTGTCGTGACCATGCGCCAACTGCTGGAGGCCGGGGTCCACTTCGGTCACCAGACCCGCCGGTGGAACCCGAAGATGAAGCGCTTCATCTACGGGGAGCGCAACGGCATCTACATCATCGATCTGCAGCAGACCCTCGCCCGCATCGAGATCGCCTACTCGTTCGTGCGTGACCTGGTCGCTGATGGCGGCACGATCCTGTTCGTGGGAACCAAGAAGCAGGCGCAGGACGCGGTCCGCTCCTATGCCGAGAAGTGCGGCATGCCTTATGTCAACGAGCGTTGGCTCGGCGGCATGCTCACCAACTTCCAGACGATCTCCAAGCGGGTCGGCAAGATGAAGGACTACGAGCGGATGCGGGCCGCAGGTGAGTTCGAGGCCATGCCCAAGAAGGAAGCCCTGATGCTGTCGCGGGAGCTCGAGAAGCTCGAGCGCAACCTGGGCGGCATCCGGAACATGGAACGGCTGCCCGACGCGGTCTTCGTCCTCGACACGAAGAAGGAGGACATCGCGGTCACCGAGGCCAACAAGCTCGGCATTCCCATCGTCGCGGTCGTCGACACCAACTGCGACCCTGACGTGATCCAGTACGTGATCCCCGGCAACGACGACGCCATCCGCTCGGCCACGTTGATGTCGCGGATCATGGCCGACGCGGTCATCGAGGGTCGCTTCATCGCCTCCCGCCGGGGTGGTCCAGCCGGAGGTCCGGCACCGGAGCGCACCCCGGAACAAGAGGCGGCCGTCGCTGCCCAGCAGGCCGAGGCCCGCCGCCAGGCGGCGCTCGCCGCGCAGGAGCGCGAAGCGAGGATCGCTGCCCGGGCCGGGGAGCAGTCGCAGGCCAACACCCCGGCCAACGCCGATCCCGAGCCGGAGCACGCCGATCCCGGACTGACCCCAGAGAACGCCGAGGCCGTCCTCGCCGGTGCCGAGCAGGCAGGCGAGATCGCGGCTGCCACGAGTGAGGAGTGACGATGCCCGAGTTCACGGCCAAGGACGTGCAGGCGCTGCGCCAGGCCAGCGGCGCCGGGATGATGGATGCCAAGAAGGCGCTCACCGAGAACGACGGTGACTTCGAGGCAGCTATGCAGTGGTTGCGCGAGAAGGGCCTGGCGAAAGCCGCGGCCCGGGCCGATCGGGAGAACGTGCAAGGCGCCGTGGCGGTGGTCGTCGACGGTGATGTCGGGGCGATCGTCGAGCTGAAGTGCGAGACCGACTTCACCGCCAAGAGCGAAGGAGTCACCTCCCTGGTGGGCGACCTCGCCGAGTTGGTGGTCGCCAAGGGCGAGGCCGCGGTGTCCGAGCGGGCTTCGGAGATCGAGGACCTCAAGCTCTCGACCAAGGAGAACGTCGAGCTGGGCCGAGTCGTGCGCTTCGAGGCTGCACCAGGCGACATCCTCGACTCGTACCTGCACATCCAGGACGGCCGGGGCGTGAACGCGGTGCTGGTCGAGCTGCGCGGCGGCAGCAAGGAGCTGGCCCACGACATCGCGGTGCACATCGCGTTCTCCAAGCCCCCGTACCTGCGGCGCGACGAAGTGCCCGCCGACGAGGTGGAGAAGGAGCGCCAGGCCCTGCTCGACATCACCAAGGCGGAGGGCAAGCCCGAGCCGGCGTGGCCCAAGATCGTGGAGGGCCGGCTGAACGCCTGGTACAAGGAGCGGGTGCTGCTCGAGCAGCCGTTCGTGCGGGACGAGAAGAAGACCATCGAAGACCTGCTCGGTGACGCGGAGCTGGTCCGCTTCGCACAGGTCTACATCGGGGGCTGAGTCGTGGCCGAGCCTCGCTGGTCCCGGGTCCTGCTGAAGGTCTCGGGTGAGGCGTTCGCCGGCGAGGGCGGCTACGGCATCGACGGTGCGGTGGTCCAGCGGGTGGCCCGGGAGGTGGCCGAGGTCCGCGCCGATCTCGGGGTGGAGATCGCCATCGTGGTCGGCGGCGGCAACATCTGGCGGGGCATGGCCGGCGCCGGTGCGGGGATGGACCGCGCCCAGGCCGACTACATGGGCATGCTGGCCACGGTCATCAACGCCCTGGCCCTGCAGGACACACTGGAGCAGCTGGGTCAGCCCACCCGGGTCCAGTCCGCGATCCACATGGCTCAGGTGGCCGAGCCCTACATCCGGCGCCGGGCCATCCGCCACCTGGAGAAGGGCCGGGTGGTGATCTTCGCCGGCGGCACGGGGAACCCGTTCTTCACCACCGACACCACCGCCGCGCTGCGGGCCGTCGAGATCGAGGCGGGGGTTCTGTTGAAGGGAACCCACTCGGGCACCGACGGTATCTACACCGCGGATCCGAAGCTCGATCCCACCGCACAGCGCCTCGACGAGGTCACCTATCTGGACGTGCTCAACCAGGGGTTGCGGGCCATGGACTCCACCGCCATCACCCTCTGCATGGACAACCAGCTTCCCATCGTGATGTTCGATCTGCTGGGTGAGGGCAACGTGCGGGCGATCCTCGAGGGGCGCCCGGTCGGCACTCTCGTCCACTGAGGCACTACCGTCATCACCCGGGCCCGGGGCTCGGCCCGGGGGCGCCGACCGCGCCCGGCGAGCCGCCCGCAGCCCAACCAATCCTGACCAGTCACCGTCCCGGATGAGAGGAGAAGCCCGGCGTGAGCAGCGAGATGGCCGACGTGGTTCTCCAGGAGACCACCGAGAAGATGCGCAAGGCCGTCGCGCATGCACGCGGCGAGTTCGCGAACATCCGTACCGGTCGAGCCGCGCCCGCGCTGGTGGAGAAGATCGTCGTCGACTACTACGGCAGCGAGGTCCCACTCCAGCAGCTCGCCGGCTTCCAGGTCCCCGAAGCTCGCCAGCTGCTCATCACCCCCTACGACAAGGGGGCGATAGGAGCGATCGAGAAGGCCATTCAGAGCTCAGACCTCGGGCTCACCCCCAGCAACGACGGCGTGAACATCCGCCTGACCTTCCCGCCCCTCACCCAGGAGCGTCGCAAGGAGCTGGTGAAGGTGGTCAAGCACATGGCCGAGGAGGGCAAGGTCGCGATCCGCAACCTGCGGCGGGCGGCGCGCCACGAGCTGGAAGGGCTCGAGAAGGACGGTGAGCTCTCCGGTGACGAGCTGGCTCGGGCCGAAAAGGAGCTCGACAAGATCACCCACGCCCACGAGGCCGAGATCGACAAGGCACTCGAGGCCAAGGAACACGAGCTGCTGGAGGACTGATGGCTCCCGATTCGCTCTTCAGCCGCAGCAACCAGGAGAGCGGCGGGCCCGAGGATCCCGCCGAGGGGGTGCGGATCATCGATCCCGATGAAGCGGCGGAGGCGGTCGAGCGCGGTGAGGCGGTGCCGCGCAAGGGCCAGGACCAGCCCCGCTATGGGGACCGTCCCGAGTCCCCACCGACCGACGTCACCCCCGCCTTGCGGTTTCCGCTGGCCGACCGGGCGGATGCCACGGCGATCGAGCGGCCGAGGGTGGCCCCGGTCGAGCCCCGGGTGGCCGAGGGAAGCCACGAGCCGGTGCTCTCGGTCGAGCCCGCCACCGGTGAGACGGAGCTTCCGCACTGGACGGAGCCCGCGACCGGCGAGGTGCCCAGGGTCGTGGTCGGCGAAGGCGACGTCGCCGAGCAGCAGCGGTGGTCGTCGTTCGCCGCCGGCGCCACGCCTCGCTGGCGTGACGAGCACGAACTGTGGGACGAGACCGATCACGTGTCCGAGCTGGCGGAAGTCGACACCGCGGTGGGAGCCCTCGACACCAGCGAGCGCCAGTCGCACGAGGCGTTTCTGACCTTCGACGATCTGCAGGTGCCGGAGCTGCCGGCGGATCGTCCTCGCGGGTCGACTGATGATCCGATCCGCATCTCGAGCGGCCAATCCCGGGCGGCCATCCCGGATCGGCCCACCTCGAACCGCGGACCGGTCTCCGGCCGTCCCCCCGAAAGGGGGAGAAGGGCGCAGAACGGCGAGCCCGCTTCCGCCGGAGGTGCGGGGCGCGACGTTCCCCAGGCGGTGTTCGTGGGGGTGGTGATCGCGGTGGTGGCGCTCATCCTGTTCAAGCTCGGGCCTGCGGCATCCATGATCCTGGTCGAAGTGGTGGTGGTACTCGCCGCGGTGGAGCTGTTCAGCGCCCTGCGCCGTGGCGGGTACCGGCCGGCCACGCTGCTCGGCTTGGCGGCCGTGGTCGCCTTGCCGCTCGCGGTCTACTGGAGGGGCGAGCCGGCCATGCCGCTGGTGCTGTTCCTGACGCTGGTGTTCAGCATCCTGTGGTTCCTGCTCGGGGTGGGGGGATCGGCCAGGCCCGTTCCCAACATCGGGGTCACGCTCCTCGCGGTGGTCTACGTCGGGGTGTTCGGAGCGTTCGCCGCCCTCATTCTGGACATCCCCGCCGAAGGGGTGAGCATCCTGCTGGTGGCGGTCGCCGGAGCGGTCTTCTATGACGTCGGCGGCTTCTTCGTGGGTCGCCAGTACGGCCGCACCCCGCTCACCACCGTGAGCCCGAACAAGACGGTCGAAGGCCTCGTCGGGGGCCTGGTCGCCTGTCTGCTGGCGGTGTTCGTGTTCGCCGTGCTGTTCGGTGCGGGGCCGTTTTCGGCCGGTCAGGCGCTGGTGTTCGGGCTGTTCGTGGCCGTGGCGGCCCCCATCGGAGACCTGGCGGAGTCGCTGTTCAAGCGGGATCTGGGCCTGAAGGACATGGGCAGCGTGCTGCCCGGCCACGGCGGGATCCTCGACCGTTTCGACGGCTTGCTGTTCGTGCTGCCCGCCGCCTACTACGCGGTCCGGCTGCTCGACCTCGTCCCCGGCCTCTGATCCGACACCCTCCTCCCTCCATCCCCGAACTGTTCATGGATCCGCGGTCTCCGGCCGCGTTCTGGTGAACAGTTCGGCCGGCGGCATCCCAGCCGCGAGCTTTCGGTTCGCTTGACGTGAGGGTCGGTAGCCTGGGGCCCATGACTGGGGTGCGCGTCGCGTTGGCCGGCTCCACCGGTTCCATCGGGACGCAGACCCTCGAGGTGCTGGCGGCCGAGCCGGATCGCTTCGAGCTCACGGCGCTCGGGGCGAGCGGGTCCCGGCCCGATCTCCTGGTTGAGCAGGCCCTCGCCTTCCGGCCCAAGGTGGTGGCGGTCGCGGACCCCTCGGTCGCGGCCGAACTCGCCGAGCGCCTGCCCGCCTGCGATGTGCGCGCCGGGCCGGATGCCCTCGCCAGCCTGGCCGGCGAGGCCGACGTGATCGTCAACGGCGTGGTGGGCTTCGCTGGTCTGCCCGTCACCCTGGCCGCCCTCGAAGCCGGCCGTCGACTGGCGCTGGCCAACAAGGAGTCCCTGATCGCCGCGGGGCCGGTCGTGCAGCAGGCCCGCCGCACACCCGGGGCGGAGCTGGTGCCCGTCGACAGCGAGCACGGCGCGATCCACCAGTGCCTGCGAGCCAACTACAACGTCGCTCGGGTGGCGCGCCTGGTGCTCACCGCCAGCGGCGGGCCGTTCCGTGGTCGTCGCCGCGAGGAGCTGGCGTCGGTCACCGTCGAGGACGCTCTCGCGCACCCGACCTGGAACATGGGCCCGAAGATCACGGTCGACTCGTCCACCCTCATGAACAAGGGCCTCGAGGTCATCGAGGCCTACGAGCTGTTCGGCACGCCGGCCGGGTCCCTGGGGGCGGGGGTCTCGCTGGAGGACATCGAGGTGGTGGTGCACCCCCAGTCGATCGTGCACTCGATGGTCGAGTTCACCGACGCCACCACCATCGCCCAGCTCTCCTTGCCGGACATGCGCCTGCCGATCGGCTACGCCCTGGCCTACCCGGACCGGATCGTCACCCCGTTCGGCCGGCTCGACTGGCGCCGCGCCACCCGCCTCGAGTTCGAGCCTCCCGATCTCGACGCCTTCCCGTGCCTGCGCCTGGCCTACGAGGCGGCGCGGGTCGGCGGGACCGCACCGGCGTGGCTCAACGCGGCCAACGAGGTGGCGGTGGAGGCGTTCCTGGATCGCCGGCTCCGGTGGATCGACATCCCCGGGCTCCTCGAATCAGCCCTCGACCGCCACGACGGGGCTCGGGCAGGCTCGATCGACGAGGTGGTGGAGGCCGACCGCCGAGCCCGCCAGGTCGCCCGTAACCTGATCGGCGGGAACCACCCCGGCCCCCCGTCGCCCCGGACCTCGGAGCCAACGTGAGCGAGACCCTCGACCAACCCGTGACCGTC
>NZ_DAIUCK010000131.1:0-6958 GCF_036846205.1 Rhabdothermincola sp.
CCTCTGACCCGATCCCCTGACCCATCCCCGAACTGTTCATCCAGGCGCGCCGTGCATCCGCGTCCCGATGAACAGTTCGCAGAATGGGTGCTCGTGCGCAGGCCGGCGGGTGAGGAGAGCGGGGTGACGGCGACCGGTAGCCTGAGCGCGTATGGCTGCGTACCGACCGCCGCTGCGGGACATCTTCTTC
This sequence comes from Rhabdothermincola sp., assembly GCF_036846205.1. Classification (NCBI taxonomy): domain Bacteria; kingdom Bacillati; phylum Actinomycetota; class Acidimicrobiia; order Acidimicrobiales; family Iamiaceae; genus Rhabdothermincola; species Rhabdothermincola sp. The sequence goes on from NZ_DAIUCK010000131.1 coordinate 191, forward strand.
GTGCTCGACCACCTCGTCGACCTGCCGGCCCTCGCGGCCCTCGACGCGTTCGCCAACGCCGACCCCGCCACCGTCAGAGGGGTGCTGGAGGAGAACGCCCGGTTCGTCAGCGAGGTCATCGCGCCGCTCAACCGCATCGGCGATCTCCAGGGCAGCGTGCACGACCCCACCACCAACACGGTGACCACCCCTGAGGGGTTCAAGGAGGCGTACCGGCGATACGTCGAGGCCGGTTGGGGTGGGGTGCCGTTCCCGACCCACTACGGCGGGGGTGGCTTCCCGTGGCTGGTGGGCATCGCCATGCAGGAGCTCATCAGCTCGGCCAACATGTCGTTCTCCATGGCGCCGCTGCTCACCCAGGGCGCCATCGACCTGCTCTCCCATCACGGCAGCGAGGAGCAGAAGGAGGTCTTCCTCCGCAAGATGGTGACCGGCGAGTGGACCGGCACCATGAACCTCACCGAGCCCCAGGCGGGCTCCGATGTCGGTGCGGTGCGCACCAGGGCGGTGCGCCAGGACGACGGCACGTACCGCATCACCGGCACGAAGATCTTCATCACCTTCGGCGAGCACGACCTGGCCGACAACATCGTCCATCTCGTGCTGGCCCGTACCCCTGATGCTCCTCCGGGCACCAAGGGCATCTCCTGCTTCATCGTCCCCAAGTACCTGGTGAACGACGACGGTTCGCTGGGGGAGCGCAACGACGTCGCCTGCGTGTCGATCGAGCACAAGATGGGCATCAAGGCCAGCCCCACCTGCGTGATGTCTTACGGCGACCACGGTGGCGCGGTCGGCTACCTGGTCGGCGAGGAGAACCAGGGCATGCGCTACATGTTCACGATGATGAACAACGCCCGCCTGTCGGTGGGTCTCGAAGGGCTCGCCATCGGGGAGCGGGCGTGGCAGGACGCCCTCGAATACGCGCAGCAGCGCCGTCAGGGGCGTGCGCCGGGCGCGCCCCCGGGAGAGACGTCGCCGATCATCGAGCACCCCGACGTGCGCCGGATGCTGCTCACCATGAAGGCGTCGGTCGAGGCGATGCGCAACATCGTCTACGTGTGCGCCGAGGCGGTCGATCGATCGACCCATCATCCCGACGAGTCGGTGCGGGCCGCGAGCAAGGAGCTGCTCGACCTGCTCATCCCCGTGGCCAAGGCCTGGTCCACCGACACCGGCATCGAGGTCACGTCACTGGCGATCCAGGTCTACGGGGGGATGGGCTACATCGAGGAGTCCGGAGTCCCGCAGCACTACCGCGACGCCCGGATCACCGCGATCTACGAGGGCACCAACGGCATCCAGGCCATGGACCTCGTCGGCCGCAAGCTCCCCATGCGTGACGGTCGGGCGGTCGCCGACTACTTCGAGCTGATCGCGTCCATCGACCCCGCTCTGGAGAAGGCCGGCGACGAGCTGTCCGCGACCCGCGCCGCGCTGGGCGGCGCGCTGGACACGGTGACCGAGACGACCCGGTGGCTGATGGAGCGAGGGCTCGCCGAGCCACGGGACGCCCTGGCTGGTGCCACCCCGTTCCTGCGGATGTTCTCCCTGCTGACCGCGGGCTGGCTGATGGCCCGCCAGGCGCTCGCCGCTCGTGACGCGCAGCAGGAGGCGAGCGGACAGGAGCTGGAGTTCCTCCGGGCGAAGGTGACGACCGCCCGCTTCTTCTGCGAGCAGCTCCTGCCGGCGGTCGAGGGGCTGCGGGCGGCGGTGACCGCCGGTCACGAGCAGCTCTTCGCCGTGAGCCCCGAGGCGATCTCGGGATGAGCGTGGGCCACGCTGCCGCACTCATCGGGTCGATCCCCAGTCCCGGTTCCAACCGGTTGGGCCCACTGCACGCCTACGGGTTGATGATCGCCCTGGGCGTGCTCGCCGCCATCGAGCTCGCCGCCCGGCGGTGGGCCAAGCGTGGCGGTGACCCCAACGACATGTGGGCGATCGCGGTGTGGGCGGTACCCGCCGGCCTGGTGGGCGCCCGCCTCTACCACGTGATCACCGACTGGAAGACCTACTTCCCCGACCGGCCACTCGATGCCCTCGCGATCTGGCAGGGGGGCCTCGGGATCCCCGGAGGCATCATCTGCGGGGTCGCCGTCGGTGTGTACGTGGGGCGCCGGCGAGGCATCCGGCTGCCCGTCGGTCTCGACACCGTGGCGCCGGCCCTGCCGCTCGCCCAAGCGATCGGCCGGGTGGGGAACTGGTTCAACCAGGAGGTCTTCGGCCGGCCCACCGACCTGCCGTGGGGGCTCGAGATCGACCCCGCGCACCGCCCGGCGCGCTACGCCCACGCGGCGACGTTCCATCCGACCTTCCTCTACGAGGCGCTGTGGAACCTGGCGCTGGTCGGGGTGCTGGTCTGGCTCGACCGCAAGCGGATCCTGCGCCCCGGCGACCTGTTCGTGGTCTACGTCGGGGGCTACGGGCTCGGCCGGTTGTGGGTCGAATCGCTGCGCAGCGACCAGGCCAGCCTGCTGCTCGGGGTGCGGGTGAACATCTGGATGAGCCTGCTCGCCATCGTGGGCGCGGCAGTGGTACTGGCGGTGCGCGGCGTGCGGCGCCGGCCCGGTGACCGCGACGAACCGTACGTCGGCACCGCGGCGGCCACCGCCACCGCGCCGGAGCGCTGAGTACCGCCCCCACGCTCCGAACGACGACGGCCGCGATCTCGACCGGGCCCGCGGGCTCGGTGACGGTCAGCGGTGAGGGTGGGGCGCCAGCGGGGGGTCGCCGGGAAGGTCGTCGTCGAGGTCCTCGGCGTCCCAGGCGACCTGGCCGGCCAGCCGGTGGAGGTGGCTGCGTCCCCGCAAGGTGTTCTCCAACCGCTTGTGGGGGTGCCACTCGGGGAGATCCCGGGTCGGGCCGGTGATGGGCCGCTCGGTGAGCTCGCGCCGCAGCTCGTGCACATCGTAGGAGATGGCGTACAGGAGTGTGCGCTCCAGCACGTACTCGTGGTCGAACAGCGCCGGGTAGTACTCGGCCAGCCAGTAGGGAACCAGGCGATAGTCCTCCACCCGGGTGGCTCTGGCGTAGTCCTCGGCGACGTGCCAGGCCGGGTGGGCGCAGAACCGCAGGAACACGTCGAGGTCCACGTCGGGGGGCGCGCCCCGGGCCCATTCGAGATCGAGCAGGCCGGTCACGGTGAACCCGTCCCACAGGACGTTCTGGAAGTGCAGGTCGCCGTGGACGAGGGTGTCCGTGGTGTAGGGCTCCAGGGCCGGTGTGCTGGCCAGCACCAGATGCCGGGTGTCGGCGATGAGAGCTCGGTCGACGCCTCGGGTTTGCTCGAGCTCGTCGAGGGCCCGCAGGAGCGGCTCGACGATCGGGATCCTGGTGGGGTCGAGCAACTGGGGCGCGTCGTCGAGCAGCGCTAACTCGGGCGGGCAGGGCACCGAGTGCAGCGCCCGCAGCATGGCCGCGAGTTGGCGCACGGCGTTGCGCCGCTCGAAGTCGCTCATCGCGGGCCAGGCCTTGGCGAGCATCTCGCCCGGTAGGCGTTCGGTGATCAGCCAGTCCGCGCCGAGCTGGCCCCCATAGGCGATGATCTGCGGGTACTGCACCTCGGGCGGTAGCAGGGCACCGAGCGCGGCCTCCCGGCGGAGGCGGCGGTTGGCCCGCCGGTTCACCCGGATCACGTACTCGTCGGCGAGCCACACCTCGTTGGTGACGCTGCTGGCCCGCTGAAGCGGGATGTCGATGGCGAGGCCGGCCTCGCTCAGCGCGGCGCGGGCGCGGGCCATGGCGAACGAGTCGCTCACCCGGTTCCCTCAGCGATGTCGCCGTGCACGAAACACTTGTCGGCGGACCCCCGACCGGTCTTGACCGTCCTGCGCCGTCTCACGTGTTCACAAGGCGTCCCACACCAGGCTCCCGGCAGGGTCGCCGTCAAGCAGGGAAGCCGGGCTGCGCTTGTCGATGTGCCCGATGAGACCGTTGTAGATGGAGTAGCCGACCAGCTCCCGGAGCCGGCGGTCGAACCCCTTGACGATGCGGGGAGGGATGCCGAGCTGCTGGTTCTCCTGCTGGCGGATGAACCCGGCGCAGTAGTTCATGGCGATCCCCACCCGGCGCTCGCCGGTGCGGTTCGCCCCTCCGCCGTGCCACAGGCTCCCGTGCCAGATGAGCACGCTTCCCCGGCGCATCTCGGCCGGGATGCTCGGATAGTTCCGGCCGTAGTCGGGATCGTGGTCGCGCAGGTGCGAGCCAGGGATGAGGCGGGTGGCGCCGTTGGCCTCGGTGAAATCCGTCAGCGCCCACATCGTGTTGCACACCACCGGCGGGTGGGGCTTCGGGATGGGGATCAGCTGGTCGTCCGCGTGGATCGGCTGCGAGACCTCGCCGGGGTTGATCGAGATCGACGACAGCGACGAGACCAGACAGCCCCGGTCGAGCACCCCTTCGACGATCGGCAACACGTTGTCGTGCACAGGGATCCGCTCGTAGAGCGGGCCGTGCACCAGCAGGTTGTAGATGCGGATCGTGCGCCGCCCTTCGAAGCTGTTGTCGGCGGGCGTGACCTGCAGCTCGCGCTCCAGGCGGAGCAGGTCTTCGGCCAGCGCGTCCACGAGATCGGGCTCTATGGCGTCCTCGACGATCGTGTACCCGTCGGTGGCGATGCGGTCGAGGTGCGCCTGCCGCAGGGTGGGGTCCACCGCGCCATCGTAGGGGAGGGCCTCGTGGCGTGGGGGTCCCTGATGGCGTGGGGCCGCCGGAACTCCCCGGCGCCGGTGTGTGCGACCCGGATCGATCGAGTCCCACTAGCGTGGCGTGTCATGTCGTTCTACGAGCAGCACATCAACTACCTCGACGGCACCTCCGCCGACCTCTCAGTCTTCGGGGGCAAGGCACTGCTGGTGGTGAACGTGGCTTCCAAGTGTGGGTTCACCTACCAGTACGAGGGCTTGGAGCGCCTCCATCAACGGTTCGCGGACCGGGGTTTCTCCGTGCTCGGCTTCCCCTGCAATCAGTTCCTGGGGCAGGAGCCTGGCAGCCCGGAGGAGATCGCCACCTTCTGCCGCACCACCTACGGGGTCGACTTCCCCCTGTTCGAGAAGATCGAGGTCAACGGTGAGGGACGGCACCCGATCTACGCCGAGCTGACCCAGGTGCCTGATGCCGAGGGCAAGGCCGGCGACGTGGCCTGGAACTTCGAGAAGTTCCTGATCAGCCCGGAAGGCGAGGTGGTGGCCCGGTTCCGCACCGGGGTCGAGCCGGAGGCCCCGGAGGTCATCGAGGCGATCGAGGCCGTCCTGCCGTCGTAGCTCGGGATCACCCGAGGCTGCCCAGGCGGCCAGCTGACCACGCTCCGGGGGCCCGTCCAGGTACCCTCGATACACGACATGAAAACTTTTGACGCACTGGGTGTTTCCCCAGACCTCACCGCCACGCTTCGTGAGCGTGGCATCGAACAACCGTTCCCCATCCAAGAACTCACCATCCCGGATGCGCTGGCCGGCCGTGACGTGTGCGGCAAGGCGAAGACCGGATCGGGCAAGACCCTGGCGTTCGGCCTCCCGATCCTCGAGCGGGTCACCCGGTCCGAGCCCGGCCGACCCCGAGCCCTGGTGCTCGTGCCCACCCGTGAGCTGGCGGGCCAGGTCCGCGACGAGCTGGCGCCGTTGGCGGCCCGTCGGGAGCTGCGGGTCGAGGCCATCTACGGCGGCGCCCGGATGGAGCAGCAGGCCCGTGCCCTGACCGGTCGGGTCGACGTGGTGGTCGCCACCCCGGGGCGGATGATCGACTTCATCGGGCGCAAGCAGGTCCGCCTCGACGATGTTGCCCACGTGGTCATCGACGAGGCGGACCGCATGGCTGACATGGGGTTCCTGCCCCAGGTGGAGTGGATCCTGCGGCACATCCCCGGTGACCACCAGACGTTGCTGTTCTCCGCCACCCTCGACGGGGTGGTGGACACGCTGATCCAGCGCTACCAACGTGCGCCGGCGATGCACGAGGTCGCTTCCGCCCAGGTGACCGTGGAGGAGATGGAGCATCGGTTCCTGCTGGTCCACGAGCTGGACAAGGTGAAGGTGGCGGCTGCCATCGCGGCCGGCGCCACCCGCACGATCATGTTCGTCAACACCAAGCGGGCGGCCGATCGCTTGGCCCGGTCCCTCTCCGCAGAGGGCGTGCGAGCTCGAGCGATCCACGGCGACCTGCGCCAACGTGAGCGGGAGCGGGCCCTCGGCGACTTCGCCGACGGCAAGCTTCCGGTACTGGTGGCCACGGACGTCGCAGCCCGCGGCATCCATGTCGACGAGGTCGACGTGGTCGTGCACTACGACCCACCCGAGGAGCACAAGACCTACCTGCACCGTTCCGGGCGAACCGCCCGGGCGGGGGAGTCGGGCGTCGTGGTCACGCTGGTGCTGTGGAACCAGGAGCTCGAGGTCAAGCGGCTGATGCGCCGCCTCGGCATCGAGCAGCCGATCGTGGAGGTCTTCTCCAACGATCCCCGGCTCGCTGACCCGGCGAGCTGGGACCCGGCCGCGGACGCCGCCGTGGTCTGATTTCGCCCTGGTTTGCTCCAGAAGCAGGACCGTCCTGCCGACAGGACACCTGACCGTCCCCGTGCGCGGGCCGGGGACACGTCGTCGATGGGACACCATGCATGAGTGCTGAAGGCAACGATCGGGACCCGAAGGCCCCTCGCACGTTGTTCTCCCTGGGTCGGGAGGGTTCGAAGAAGCGTCGCTCGCCCGCGGCGGAGGACGATCTGCCGCCGCCCCCGCCTCCGCCACCGCCCACGTCGGAGCTGCCTCCGCCGCC
>NZ_DAIUCK010000132.1:0-6913 GCF_036846205.1 Rhabdothermincola sp.
CGCCCGATGCCGGATGCCGCTCCGGTCACCACCACCACCCGGTCACGCACCTCCATGGCGGACCTCCCGCCTCGCTACCGCCCGGCCGAGGCGGCGGCCTCGAGGGTGCGGCGGATGACGGCCATGCGGTCGGGTCCCCAGGGCAGTGGCATCACGACCGGGACCTCGACGCCGGCGTCGCGGTAGGCCTGCACGGTCGCGGCCACATGGTCGGCGTCGCCCATGACGTCGATGGCGTCGATCATGCGGTCGGACACCGCGGCCAGCGCGCCTTCCCGGTCCCTGGCCTCGTGGCGGGCCCGGATCTCGGCCACCTCCTCGCTGAAGCCCGCCCGTTCGAAGTTGCGGGCATACGAGTCGACCACGGCGTAGGAGAACAGGTCCCGCCGGGCGTAGTCGATGCCGTCCGGTCGCTCGCAGACCCCGACGTGCACGTAGGCGTAGATGGTGGCGTCGCCGCCGGCACGGACCTGCTCGACCGACCAGGGGACGTGTGAAGCCGGCAGGTAGTTGAGCAGCACACCGTCGGCCAGCTCACCCGCCAGCCGCAGCATCCCCGGGTTCAGCGCCCCGACCACGATCTTCGGCCGCCGCTCGCCGAGGCGCACCCCGAGACGGAATCGGTGCACCTCGTAGAACTCACCCGAGAACGACACCGACTCCCCCGACAGGCACTCGCGCAGCAAGGTGACGTACTCCCGCACCTGGGCCAGAGGTCGATCACCGAAGGGCGCACCGTGCCACTGGCGAGTGACCACCGGGGAGCTGATGCCTATCCCGAGCAGGATGTCGTTGTCGGGGTGCAGGGCCTGGAGCGTGGCCGCGGCCATGGCGGCCAGCGGTGGGGTGCGCAGCTGGAGGGCGATCACGCCGGTGCCCAGATCCAGCGACGGCGCCACCTGGCCGACCGCGGCCAGGGTGGCGAACGCTTCCGGCCCGACCGTTTCGGCCGTCCAGAACGAGCGATACCCGAGCTCCTCGGCCCAACGGGCCGCGGTGATGGCGGCATCCAGACCGAGGTTCATGAACCCGGCGAAGGTCACACCCAGCGGCGCTCCGGCCGGGGTGCCGGCGGTCGGGGAGGTCATGAGCTGCGACCCTATCCCGCGTCGGCTCCCGCCCCGGTCCGGTGCCGCTTCCCGTCGCCCGGGGCGTGGGATCCCGGGGTGGGATCCGCGGTCAGAACGATCCGGTGCGGGTGAGCCGGTAGGGGGCCGCCGAGCGGGCGTCGCCGTCCCAGCTCACCTGCGCGGTGAGCTCGGTGGAGTCATCCGCGAGGCAGCTCGGCTCCGGCACCGACACCGTCACCGGTGATCCGTCCCGGCTCACCTTCGCGCCCAGCAGCTCCGATCCGTCGTAGAGCTCGAGCCGGGCCGCCGCGCCGGCCGGACCGGCGAGCGTGACCTGGAAGGTGCCGTCGCAGAGGAGCTGGAACCGGTCCTGGACCGGGACGGGGTAGCGGTCGACATCGGCGCCCGGCACCAGGTTGGCTGACAGCGAGCTGGTCAGGGGCTGCCCGTCGATGGTGTCGGGGGCGGCCTCGCAGCCGTTGGTGGGGTCCGCGTCGTAGTCGGCGTGCTCACCGAGGCATCGGCTGCCGTCGGTGTTCGGCGCGGCGGGGGCACCGCACGGCTGGTACGGCTTGGGGGTGCAGGGCGCCGTCAAGGGGGTGCTCGCCGCCGGCGATGCGGTGGCATCGGGACCGGCGAAGGCCACCCGGTGGCTGCGCAGGTACCACACGCCGGCGGCGATGGCACCGAGGCACGCGACCGCGGCCAGGGTGCCTGCGCCGATCGCCGGCAGGAGCGCCGCCGAGCGCCGGCTCGGTCCCCGGGCGGCGACGATGGTGCCGGTGGGGCCGCCGGCCGCTGCGGCGGCCGTGGGTCGGCGACGAGGGTTGCGGTGCAGCATGGGTGCCAGCCGCCGGCGCAGGGAGCCGTCGAGCTCGCGCGGCAGCGGCGCCAGCCGGCCCTGCGCGGCTCGTTGGAGCGCGACACGGGGGTCGCATCGACCGTACGGTGGCTGGCCGGTGGCGGCGTACAGCAGGGTGGCGCCGAGGGAGAAGACGTCGCTCGCCGGGGTGGCGGGCTCGCCCCGGGCCTGTTCGGGGGCCATGAACTCGGGGGTGCCGATCGGGCTGCCGGTCGCGGTCAGCCCCGAGGTGGCGTCACGGATGCTCGCCACCCCGAAGTCGGCCAGGTGCGCTCGGCCCTCACGGTCGAACAGCACGTTGGCAGGCTTGATGTCCCGGTGGACGATGCCTTCCCGGTGCGCAGCCGCCAGCCCCGCCAGCAGGGTGTCGGCGAGGTGCTCGACCTGGCCCGGGGAGAGCGGGCCCCGCGTCCGCACGTGGTCGGCGAGGGTGCCACCGGCGAGGTAGGGCATGACCAGCACGATCTCGTCACCGTCGTCGATCACGTCGAGAAGTGGCACGATGGCGGGGTGGTCCAACCGGGCCAGCGCCTCGGCCTCCCGGTGTACGCGTTGGCGGGCCTGTGCCAGGCCGAACGCGCTGCCGTGCAGCACCACGCGCTTCAGGGCGACGGGCCTGCCGGCCGGGTCTCGGGCCAGGTCGACCACGCTCATGCCGCCACGTCCCAGGCGCTGTCGCAGCTCGTATCCGACGACTCGGGAGGAATGGCCCACGCCCCCTCGAGCGTAGGGGGTCGGCGCGGCTGGTCTCACGCGCCCCCGGGGGCGGGGCGCGGGCGCGCGGGGTGATCCTCCTGAAGACTTCGGTGTCGGTAAGGTGGCGGGCAGTGGTGCAAGCGACCCTTGTCACAGCGGAATCGGGTTCGACGGCGGCGAACATGCGTATTCCAGGCCGGGCCGCACCGGTCGCTCTGGAACAGTCCGGGTGCCGACCGGTGTTGAACACGTCGGACACACGACGACAGGAGACGACATGACCGAGACCGAGGTCGACACCATGCAGCAGATCGAGGTCGCCACCGTCGAGGCGAGCGGCGCGATCAGCGAGGCCCTCGCGCTGATCGACCGCGGTCTGGGCGACATGATGCACCGCGAGCTGGTGTCCACCGACGAGGTGGCCGACCTGCTGCTCGACGTTCGCCTCCTGCTGACCGCGGATCTGGCCGAGGCGCCTTCGGCGAACTGACGGTTCGACGCCGTCTCAGACGATGTCCGCCGCGGCGGCCTGACGGGTGGCGGCGATCAGCTCGGCATAGGCCTCGACGAGGCAGTCCCGGAGCAGCTCCGGCCGGGTGACCGCGCCGGTGTCGATGTGCACCCCCATGTTGAGGGTGCCTCGGTAGCTCATCATCGTGAGGTTGAACGCGGTGTTGCTCACCGGGCCCAGGGGGTAGGTGGCCTCGATCAGCGCACCGCCGATGAACAGGTCGAACGGTGCCGCCCGGAGGTTGGACGTGGTGAAGTCGATGGTGCGCGCCTGATCGAGGGTGAAGCGGGCCAGTACCGAGGTCGGCAACAGGTTCGCGAGCCCGGCGACCTGGTCGATGACCCCGATCACCCGCTCCCGTTTGGTGCGGTCGAGGAGCTGGTGGATGGCGGCGAAACGCTCGATCGGGTCCTCGATGTCGACCGGGATCACCACCCGGGTGGGCACGAAGGCGTTCCCCCCGGCGCTCCCGTCGACCCGGGTGCTGACCGGCATGGCCATCCGAAGCGAGGCGACGGGCGCGCCGAGCCTCCGGTGGTACGCCCCGGCCGCCCCCGCGGCCCCGGACACGAAGAAGTCGTTGAGGCTGCCGCCCAGTGCCTTGGCCGTCCGGTGAGCGTCGTCGAAGGGTACGTCGAGCACTTCCAGGCGCCGCCGGAGGGAGCGCTCGGTCCACAGCGGGGAGTGCGCTCGATCCGTCACAGCCACCTGGCGCAGCATCGACGCGGCCGTCTCGCCGATCTCCGCGCTGGCTGTGCGCAACCGGGTGGGATGGGAGACCAGGTCTGCCGCGCCGGTGACGCCTCGCAGCGCGACACCGAGGGTGCGCCGCCAGGTGTGCCCGAGGGTGTCGGCGGCGGCGTCGAGGAGCGTGGGCCGGCTCGGTGGGGCCTCGGAGTCGAGGGCGACCTCCTCGATGTCCGGTGCGTCACGGGTGAGGTCGATGAACTGCTCCGACATGCGGATCCCGCCCTCGCCGTCGGTGATCGTGTGGTGCATCTTCTGCAGGAGCGCGGCACGGCCGTCCTCGAGCCCCTCCACGACGACGAAGGCCCACAGCGGGCGCGTGCGGTCGAGAGGGTCCTGCAGGAAGCGGGTGGCGAGGTCGAACAGCTGGCGTCGTGTGCCCGGGGCTGGGAGCGCCAGATGGCGGAGGTGGTAGTCGACGTCGAAGTCGGGGTCGCCCTGCCACTCCGGGGGTGCCAGGCGCCCGAGCGTGGGGACCACCCGCTGGCGCAGGCGGGGGATGCGTTGCACCATGCGCAGCAGCCGGCGGCGGAGGCGCTCGAGGTCGGGGGTGCGGTCCAGCAGGGTGACGCTGGCGAAGCTCGGGTCGAGGTGCGGGTCCTTCTCGACGTTCCACATCAACGCCTCGAGGTCGGTCATGCGGCGGTCGGAACGGACCTCACGGGTGCGGCTTCCCGGAGCGTGCGGTGCCATCGGCCACAGCGTAGGACCCCACGTCGGCGAGCGCCCCGACGGCGGTCGAGGTGGAGTGCGCTCAGCGGTCAAGGGTGGTGTGCTTGAGCTCGTTGAGCTCGGGCCAGCCGGCGACCAGGCCCACGATCCGTTCGATGGTGCGGGTCGCCAGCTCGGTGTCACCACCCGAGTCGTTCATGAGCCGCACGAAGGTCGCTCGCTCGCCCACCAGGAAGGTGGGGACTCCCCACACCTGGTGGCTCGCGGCTGCCGATTCGTGCTCTGCCCGCACGACGGGGAGCACCGCCCCGCTGCCGATGGTCTCGAGCACCGCCGCCCCGTCGAGTCCCGCCAGGTCGAGGACAGCGGCGACCACCTCGGGGTCTCGCAGGCGTCGGCCGTGAATGTGGCGGGTATCGAACAGCCCTCGGTGCACGGCGAGGAACCGATCGGGGTGATGGTCACGCACGTAGACCCCCGCTTGGAGGGCGAGCAGGCCGCTGTCGTCGTCGGGTCGGTCCCAGATGTCGGGCTCTCCTTCGGCCACGTGCACCTGGCCGAGGCAGAAGGGCACGAAGCGGACGTCCCAATCTGCGCCGCCGAGGAGAGCTTCGATGAGATGGTCGTGGATGTTGCGCGCGAACGGGCAGCGGTAGTCCCAGGTGACTGCGAAGCTCAGCGGCATGTGCGGTGCAACCGGATGGTCGGTACGGCCATTCCGTCAGCGGTCCCGGAGCGGCCAGAGCTTGCGGAACGCGACCCCGAGGGCGAGGCCCACCGCGGCGCCGCCGATCACGTCGGACATGTGGTGGATCCGCACGTGGATCCGGCTGGCTCCGACCGCGGCGGCGAGTGCCCAGTAGGCGGGCGCGGCGCGGCTGTTCTCGCCGAGCAGGATCGCCGCCACCACGGCTGAGCTGGCATGGCCGCTCGGGAAGCTGGTGGTGAGGGGGATGCGCAACTTGTGCGGGCGTTCGCCCTGGTAGACGGGTCGCTCCCGCCGGAACAGCGACTTCACGAGGCCGTTCACGATCACGGACTCGATTCCGAGGCAGACCGACAGGCGGATCGCCGCCTCGAGGTCACGTTCGGACCGCAGCGCCCGAGACCAGGCGATGAGGTGCCACAGCAGCCCGAAGTCGGCGAGCTCGGTCACCGCATAGGTGATGCGATCGAGCGGCTCGCGCCCTCGGATCCGGTCGAACTCGCGGTCGACCGCTTCGTCGAAGCGTTGGACGGCGGAGACTCGGTGTGGGGGTTCGAGCGGTCCGGCGGGGTCGGCGGTCACCCGGCGGATGCTAGGGGGAGCACCAGGGCTCGTTCATCCGCGACCTCGTGGTCGGGCCGGGCGCGGCGTGCCTCGGCCACACGGCGGGCTTCGGCAGGGTCGCCCCCGAATACCGGACAGTAGGTCGTGAAGGCGCACCAGTCACACAGTCGGGATGGCCGGGGCTGGAAGCTGTCGTTCTCGCAGGCTCGCTCGATCGTCGACCAGATGGCGAGCACCCGTCGCTCCAGCGCACGGATGGACTGGTCGTTCGGCACGGCGGTGATCGCCACCGGGTCGGCCAGGTAGAGGAGCTGAACCCTGGCTGGCCGGCGGCCGAAGAGCCGCTCGCAGAGGAACGCGTAGAACTGCACGCCGCTGAGCCTGCCCCGCTCCTGATGCTGGTGCGGAGCCCGGCCGGTCTTGTAGTCGGTGACCACCAGCTCGCCGTCGCTGTCGAGCTCCAGGCGGTCGATGATGCCGCGCAGCTTCAGGTCGCCGACATCAGCTTCGAGCAGGAGCTCGAGGCCGATCGGGGCGACAGTCCGCGGGTCCTCGAGCTGGAAGTACCGACGCACGAGCTCCTCGGCGTCGTCGAGGAACGCCGCCTCGCCGGCGCGGTCGAGTCCGAGACCGGTGTAGTCGGGGTCGGAGCGGAGGTCCTCGAAGGCCTCGTCGAGCGCGGTGAGCGCAGCAGACAGGCTGCGTTGCTCGGGTGGCAGGAGGAAGAGCCGCTCGAGCGCCGCGTGGACCAGGGTGCCCTTGGTGGCCGGCAACGCCGGAGGCTCGGGTAGCCGGTCGATCGCCGAGAACCGGAACGCCAAGGCGCAATCGGTGAATGACGACACCTTCGAGGGTGACAACGAGGTGGGTGGCGACAGGGACCCCACGCAAGAACCCTACGCGGGAGGTGGGACAACAACGGGGCTTTGCTTGAAGCGGTCGTCCTGGGGGAGGGGAGGCAGGGCGTCCACGGACAGGAGTGGGGTCATTAATCACGGAACGTATTTTTATGACCACCTGCAGTTTCCTTTGTGACGGATGCCGCTTGAGAGGTGGTGCTGGTCGTTCGTAGCTTCCGGAGCCGC
>NZ_DAIUCK010000133.1:0-6908 GCF_036846205.1 Rhabdothermincola sp.
GGGTGGGTGAGGTCGATCGGTGGGGGATAATCAGGGATCTCGGGCAGGTCACCGAGCAGCTCCTCGTCCCCACTTTCCGAACCGGCCGGAGCGTCGTCGGGCAGCAGGAGCACCTGCCGGTAGGCCTCCTCGGCGGCGGCCAGCTCCCGGCGGGCGAACTGTACGAACACCGGATCGACCTCGTCAGCCGTGCTGGTCGGCGACCGCCGCAGGGCCTCCAGGTCCTCGAAGGACCCCACACCAAGTCGATCCAGGATCAGCCGCTGCTCGAGCTCCACCTTGGCCAGTCGCTCACGGGCCGATCCGCCACCGAAGCGGCTCTGGGCCTTCTGGCGAAGCTTGTCGAGCTCTCGCTGGAGCTCCTCGACCCGCTCGAGGTCACCGGGATCCCACGAGTCACGCTGCTGCTGCGCGGCGAGCTTCTCCTCGAGCTGCGAGAGCTGCGAGCGCGCGTTGGCGAGCCGGCGTAACGCCGTGAGCATCTCCCGCTCCTTGAACGACAACCGGGGCTCGTCCGGGGAGCGGCGGGGAGGGGAGGACTCGGCCGAGGGCATGCGGAAGGTCGACTCCTGAGCAGGTTGGGTCACGGACCTCGTTCGCCCTACCCATCGGCCGGAACCCGCTCACGTTGAACGGAATCCCCTGGCCGAGCGAGAGCCGATCCGACGAGCACCTCGTCGACGAAGGCCGTGACCGTGGACGACCAGAGGTAGCCGACGTGGTTGCCCGGATACCACCGGATCCGGGGACGCCCCCAGTGCTGCCAGAGCGCGTGGGCCTGCCGGGGGTGGGACATGCGGTCCGCCAGCCCGGCAAAGATGAACCGGCGCTCCAGCGGCACCGCGGGTTCGACAGCCAGTGGCGACACCACGCGGTGCACATCCTCGGCCGGCCCACCGAGGATCCCGTGCTCCACGGCCCGGCGGACGATAGGCGGCGGGCTCTGCGAGCGGAACATCGACGGGAAGTCCGAGACCGGGATACCCGCCAGCACCAGCGCCAGGTCCGGCTCGAACCCGGCCACCAGCGCGGCCGTGTACGCCCCCAGCGAGACCCCGTAGAGGCCGATCGCAGGTGCGGCCTGCACCTCGCGCAGCCAGTTCAGCACACGCCGCACGTCCCACACCGCCTGCGCCAGTCCGTGCACCGTGTTGACCAGGTCGAAGCCGAGGAACTGGTCGCCGCTCATGTGAGCCACCTTCCGGCGACCGTGCAGCGGCAGCGTAGGTCCGATGAGGTTCAACCCCAGGTCCCGGTGGAGGTGGGCGGCGTGGAAGGCCGGGAAGTCCATGAACGCGTACCCCATGCCGAAACCGTGGAGGCACACCAGCCACGGTCGGGGCTCATCACCGGGATGACGCAGCATCCACGCCCCCGCGAGCCGATTCGACTGGTAGCCGAGCCACCGGTCGGCACCGGGCTCCTCGGCTCGAGGCTCGAAGCCACTCTCCCAGACGAGCCGCTCGTAGCGCAGACGGTGCGCCCAACCGCCTCCGACCTGCACGCGGGTCAACGGTGGGGGATCCGAGTGGTAGGAACGGGGATCGGCCAACCAGCCCCGCCGGTCGAACAGCTCCCGGGCCGCGGCCAGCTCCGCGCCCACTCGCTCGTAGTCGGCCCGACGAGGGAACCGCTCGGGTCCCATCACGGTCGTGAGGATCGCCTCGTCGAGCGCGACGTGCGCGAGCAGCGACGGCGTCAGACGGGTGTCCGGCAGGCCGTCAGGGAGCCGGGAGGTGCGCTGGCGGGCCAGGGTCCGGACGGCGAAACCCCCGGTCTCTGGTAGCGCCTTGAGCATCCGCAACGGTGGCACCCTCGCCAGCGCCTTCTCGAACCCACGTAGCTGCTCGACGATCATGCCGGGTCCCTCCACATGGTCCACAAGGTAGGTCCGTCGGGCACCACGACCTCGGACCGGACCCGGAAACCGAACCGTTCGTAATAGGGGATGTTCTCCGCCTTCGAGGACTCGAGGTATGCCGGCGTCACCTCCCGGTCACAGCGATCGGTGATCGCGGCGATCACCGCGGCACCCACCCCCCGACCCTGGCGATCGGGGTGGGTGCCGAGGATCGCCAGGTACCAGTGCGGCTCCCGGGGATGGGCCGCATCGACCTCCCGGACGAGCTGCAATCCCCGCGACAGCCGGCGGCCCAGGCTGCGGACCATGCGGGGAGCCGAGCGCAGCACCTCGATGGCGGGCTGCCTCCATCGACCCGGGGGATACCAGAGCGCAGTACCGCTCGTCTCCGTGTCGGTGAGCACCCGACCTCGCCGCCGGGCCACGCTGAGCTCAGCCCGGTAGAAGGGCAGCAGGCGCCGGTACCGGTTCGCGTCGTCCGGGACCAGCCATTCCATGATCGGGTCGTCCAGGAACGATCGGGCGAGTACGTCGGCCAGCACGGACTCATCGGACGGTGCCGCGTCCCTGACCCGCACCTCACCCCGCTCCACGCACGCACCCTAACCACCTGCCCGCTCCCAGCGGGAGCCGCTGACCGGCTCTGCCGGCGCTCGGGCAACCCACAACCCGAACTGTTCAGCGTTGCGCGCCCCTCGACCGCGGATCGATGAACAGAACAGGAGTTGCGCGGTGAGTGAGGGACGAGAGGCTGGGTGGCGAGCCGGCAGATCAGCGGGGTGCGGGCGGTCCCGACCGGTTCCGCCTCAACTCGCCGATCTGCGCGTCGAGCGCGGCGAGGGCCTGCTCGGGGCTGCTGCGCGCCGAGCCGGGCCGGCGGGTGCGCACGACCAGCACGATCGCCACCGCCACGAGCGCCAGCGCTGCAGCCACCGCCCCACCCACCAGCGCGCCCGAGCCGCCCCCGGTCGAGGCGGCCTGTGCCGGCATGGCCGGCTCGTCACGCGCCGGGAGGGCCACCGTGGTCGCGGCTCGAGCTTCCCCCGCGCCCGTCAACCAACCGACGGTGGCGGCCACCCCGTATACCGTGACCACCCGCCCGTCGGCCAACGTGTACCGGCGATCGACGGACACCGCGAGCTGGTCCGCCCCCGCGGCCAACCCCACGGCCCGGGCCGAGGCTTCGAGGTCGAACGCGACCACCCCCGCAGCAGTGGGATCCTCCGGGCGCAGGCCTTCGGTGATCCACGTGCCGTCACCGGTAACGTCCGCGAGCGTCCCGCTGCCGGTCTCGAGCAGCTGGATGCGCCCGGCGGTGCGATCGACGCGGATGAAGTCGGTCCCCCCGCTGGCCGCCTGCTCGCTCGGCACCAGCCGGACGAAGTCGTCGACGGCCACCACCGGCTCCCCGTCGATGCTCGCCGGCGGCCGGTCCGAGGCAGTGAGCACGAGCGCCCGGTTGTCCATCGACAGCGCCGGCGCGGTGACGCCCGTGTCGACCGCACCGAGGAGAGGCACGCCGTCGCGCTGGACCGCCCCCCAGCGGTTGCCGGGGAGGGACCGTTCCGCCCCGGCATCCGGACCGAGCAGGGCCGAGGCATCGAAGACCGCGGAGAGCTGGGTCGTGCCGGCCATGACCCACAACCCGCTCCCGGCGGGGAGTGCCCGTGGCATGCTCCCCGGACGGACCGTGACCGTCTCCCCGCCCGGCACCCCGATCACGACCTCCGCGGTCGCAGACAGCTCGGCAGGCGCGTCCGGGGCGAAGCGGAGGACGGGCCGCCCATCGTCGTTGCCGACGGCGACCAGGGCCGTGGCTCCCGGCGCGGATGGTGCCTGCACCGGGGCGAAACGCGGAGACGGGAAACTGCTGCCTGTCTGAGCGGTGACCGCGCCCGCAGGCGCACCTGCCGTCGAGACGACCAGCGCCACCAGCGCCAACGGCACCCCCGCCAGCGTCGACACCCGGGTGAGCGCGAGCGCCGGGCCTCGCCGCCTCACTCCCCTCGCCATGACCATCACACTAGGCCGTGCCGTCCGGGGATAGAGCTGACGGATCCCCCACCGGTGGGCTGGTGATGGAGCCTGCGGTTCCGGTAGACGACCCACAGGGTCACCGAGCTGTTGAGCCTCGTCCTCGATGCCGGCGAGCCCCCACGGGGAGCTCGTCGCTGACCGCAGGTCTGGCCACAGTACGAGAAAGCCCGTTCAATCGGTAGGACGGTCAGAGTCACCCGCTCACCCCAACACCAGGCCGGGACCGCCGCGGCTCGCGCGAATCGGGTGGGCGTGCACCGAAAGCCGAAGGTCGGTGAGGCATGATGCGAGGCGTGACGAACGATCTCACGATCCTCGAGCGTCCGGTGTACGGCGTGTCGGAGGCGGCTCGCTTGCTTGGCCTGCGCCCCGATCGGGCGCGTGCGTGGCTCGACGGGTACACGCGAGCCGGGGTGCGTTATCCCCCGGTGATCCGCCGAGAGCCCACGGGAGTCGACATCGTGACGTGGGGCGAGTTCGTCGAGCTGGGCTACCTGCGTGAATACCGCCGTGCCGGCGTGCCGCTGCAGCGCCTGCGTCCGGTCGTCGACGAGCTCCGGGATGCGTTCCGGACGCCCTATCCGCTGGCAACCGCCCGACCCTACGTTTACGACAAAGAGCTGGTGCTCGAGGTGCAGGAGCGCCACGACCTCCCGGCGCCGATCGCCATCGTCGTGCGCTCCGGGCAACAGGTCCTCCTGGCGGAGGCGGCTAGGCAGTTCTTCCGGAAGGTGGAGTTCGTTCCACCTAACGACGGGGTTGCACTACGGATCCGTCCGGCCGGTCCCGCGTCGCCGGTGGTGCTGGATCCCCTGGTGCGATTCGGTCGGCCAGTCGTTTCAGGTGTCTCGACCGAGCGCCTCTGGGAGCTCTGCGATGCGGGCGAGTCGATCGCGCAGATCGCCTCCGAGTACGACCTCTCCGAGGAAGACGTGCGGGCTGGCGTCGCCTACGAGGAGCAGTTCCGTTCGTTGGCGGCGTAGCCCGCGATGCCGGCCGGGTTCTTCGTCGACGAGAACGACCTGGCACTCGGTCGCGAGCTTGACGCGATGCATGGATGCGTGCTCTACCCGGGCCACCCCAACCTCCCCGAGGTGCCACGGGGCGCACTCGACGACGATTGGCTCGCGGTGGTCGGGGCGAGACGTCTCGTCGTGATCACTCGGGACAGGAGGATCCGGTACCGGCCCGTCGAACGGGCGGCGTGGGTGGCGCACGGCGTGCGGGGCTTCGTGCTCACCGGCCGCAAGAGCCAGACCACCGACGAGAGCGTGGCGGTGCTGACTCGGCACTGGGCGCAGATCGCGGAGCTGGTCACAGCGGAACCAGACGGGCCGTGGATGCGTTCGGTGACCGAGCACGGGATCCGGTGCATCGCTCTGACTGCGTCGTCTGGTGACGAGCTCTGATCCCTCCTGGGGCCCCCGGACCACCCGCTGGCGCTCGCGTATCAGAGAGCGACTGGGCTACTCTTTCTCCAATGGAGTCCCCCGTGGACGGCCGGCCGATCGGGGCCCGGTTGCTGGCCGAGGCCCGGCGCCGTGCCGGACTGAGCCAACGTGAGCTGGCGGCGAGGGCCGGGACGTCGAGGGGCACCCTCGCCGCGTACGAGACCGGCAAGCGCGACCCCCGCCTGTCGACCGCGCTGCGGTTGCTCCGGGAGTGCGGCGCGTCGTTGGTCGACGACGAATCGGTGTCGGTCTCGGCGTCGACCCCCGGCACCGGGCAGGCGGCCCGCGACCGCCACGAGGCCCGGAGCCTCGCCCTGCACGCGGCGATCGCCGACCAGCTGCGGCGCGACCCGGCGACCGTGCTGCGGCACGCCCGCGCCAACCTCGACCACCTCCGGGCGGCGCACCCCGACGGGTCGACGTCACGGCTGCTCGGCGAGTGGGAACTGCTACTCGGCCTTCCTCTCGAGATCATCGCAGACGTCCTCGTCTCGCCCACCCCCCACGCTCGCGAGCTCCGGCAGACCTCGCCGTTCGCGGGAGTCCTACCGGCGAAGCAGCGGTGGGATCTCTACCGTCGATTCCGCCGGGACGGCCGCCGTGCGTCGTGAACAGCTCGAGCACCTCGTCCGGGCTGCCGGCGCGATCACCGGCGACGACGAGCTGATCGTGATCGGCAGCCAGGCGATCCTGGGGTCGGTGCCGTCGGGCCTACCGCCCGAGGCGACCCGTTCCATCGAAGCCGACATCGTCCCCATGAACGATCCCGACGAGCGCAAGGCTGACCTGATCGACGGCTCCATCGGCGAGGCGTCGCTGTTCGAGGAGACACACGGGATCTACGCGCAGGGTGTCTCGCTCGCCACGGCGATCCTGCCGGAGGGCTGGCGTGATCGACTCGTTCCTCTCCACAACGAGAACACGGGCGGGGTCACCGCCTGGTGCCTCGAGCCTCACGACCTGGTGGCGTCCAAGCTCGCCGCGGGGCGACCCAAGGACGTCGAGTTCGCACGGGCGCTGCTCGCGGCGGGCATCGTCGACCGCGATCTGCTCACCGCGCGCCTCGACCGGCTCGACGCGCCGGCCAACATCCGCGAGCGGGCCAAGGCACTCATCGACAGGTGACCCGCGGGTGCGTCACGCCCGATCGGCCGTGCGGTACGTCACGGGCCAACAACAACACCGGCACGTGGCGAGCCCGCCGGAACGGATCAGAGGGCGAGCAGCTCGGCGGAGCCATAGATCGCCGCCACCACCACCATGAACGCGCCGAAGACCAGGCGTACCGTCCGGTCGGACGCTCCGAGGGTCAAATGCGAGCCGATCTGGGCGCCAGGAGCCCCGCCCGCCATCAGCAGGAGCGCGTACCACCAGTTGACGTGGCCGAGTGCCACGTGGGTGACCAGCGCCGGCACCGAGAAGATGGCCACCGCCACCAGGCTCGAGGCCACCGCCTCCTTGATCGGGATGCGCAGCACCACCGTGAACGCGGGCATCAACACGATGCCCCCGCCCACCCCGAGCAGCCCGGCCAGGAACCCCGCTCCTGATCCCACCAG
>NZ_DAIUCK010000134.1:0-6719 GCF_036846205.1 Rhabdothermincola sp.
GCCGACCACCCACCCCGCCCCCGGCGGGGCCCAGGGGCGGCTGGCTGCGGCCACTGCTGATCGTCCTGTTCGTGGGGCTCGTCGGCCACCTCACCGGTTGGGGCGTGGTGGCGATGATCCTGGCGATCGTCGTGTCGATCTTCCTGCATGAGCTGGGTCACTTCCTGGTAGCGAAGCGCTCGGGGATGAAGGTCACCGAGTTCTTCATCGGTTTCGGGCCCAAGATCTGGTCGTTCCGCCGGGGTGAGACCGAGTACGGCGTGAAGGTGCTGCCCGCGGGCGCGTACGTGCGCATCATCGGCATGAGCAATCTGGAACAGGTCGACGAGGCCGACGAGCGCCGCACCTACCGGGCGATGTCCTACCCCCGCCGGTTGGCGACGGTGCTGGCCGGCCCGTTCGCCAACTTCGCCATCGCCCTGGTGCTCATCTTCGTGGTGTTTGCCGGGTTCGGGGAGCGCAACACGGGGGCGTGGGTGGTCGACGGGGTGCTGGACGGGTCGGCGGCCGCGGCCGGCGGGATTCGGCCCGGCGACCGGGTGGTGTCGATCAACGGGTCGCCGGTCGGCGACTGGGACAGCCTCGGCCCCGCACTCGCAACCACCCTGGGGCAGCCCACCGAGGTGGTGGTCGATCGGGGCGGCGAGCAGATCACGCTCGAGGTGGTGCCGGGATGGCGGATGAACGAGGTCGGCGCCGCCGCGCTCCCGCCGTTGCGCGACGGCGATCGCATCGCCTCCGTCGACGGGGAACGGGTCGCCTCCTACCAGGCGTTCGTGGAGCGGCTCGGGTCGGCCCGCGGCACGGTGCGCATCGAGTTCGAGCGAGGGCCCGGCGCCTACTGGACCGAGGTGCAGGCGCCGGTGGCCCTGCCACCCGACGGGGCGGCTGGCTTCCTGGGGATCGTGAGGGGGCCGGCGCCGGCCGAGCGGGTGAGCCTGGTGGAGGCCGCGGGCCGCACCGTGCCCGAGTTCGGCTCCATCGTCGTACAGTCCGTGAAGGGGGTGGGGAAGGTCTTCTCCCCCGAGGGCTTGCGCCGTTACGCCGAGCTGGTGACCACCTCTGGCAACGGTGACGCGTCCCGATGGGCCGGTGAGCCGGCGGTGCACTCGCTCGACCCTTCCGGTCCGCAATACGTGCCTGAGGCGCAGCTCGAGCTTCAGGAGAGCCGGCCGATCTCGATCATCGGCATCACCCGACTGGGTGCCCAGGCCGCCCAGTCGGGCATGGTCAGCTTCCTGTGGACCCTGATCATCGTGAACATCTTCCTCGGCATGTTCAACCTGCTCCCGCTTCCGCCGCTCGACGGTGGCCATGCCATGGTGGCCACCTACGAGGCCGTCCGGGGACGGTTGAGCGGTCGCCGGTACCGGGTCGACATGAGCAAGCTCATGCCGGTGACCTACACCGTGATCATCCTGCTCGTGGGGCTCGGGCTCACGTCGATGTACCTCGACGTGGTGAACCCCGTGCCCAACCCCTTCGGACCCTGACCCACCGATGCAGCACCAGACCCGGTACCAGCGGCGCCCCACCCGCCAGATCCACGTCGGCGACGTGGCTATCGGCGGGGACGCGCCCGTCTCGGTCCAGTCCATGACCACCACGAAGACCGCGGACGTCGACGGCACCCTGGCCCAGATCTACGCGCTCGCCGCCGCGGGCTGCGACATCGTGCGCTGCACGTGCAACGAGATCGAAGCGGCGGAGGGCCTGGCCCGGATCATCCCCCGCTCGCCGGTGCCGATCATCGCCGACATCCACCACCAGTACCGCATGGCCCTCGCCGCCCTGGAGGCCGGTGTGCACGGGCTGCGGCTCAACCCGGGCAACATCCGCCGCCCCGAGCACATCAAGGCCGTGGCCCGGGAGGCCAAGGACCGCGGGGTGCCCATCCGCATCGGGGTCAACGGCGGCTCGCTCGACCCGGCGCTCTACGAGGCACACGGTGGGGTCACCCCGGAGGCGATGGTGGCCTCGGCGCTGCAGGAGCTGGCCTACTTCGCCGAGGTGGGCTTCGACGACGTCAAGATCTCCGTGAAGGCTTCGAACGTGCCGCTGATGATCGATGCGTACCGGTTGCTGTCCGAGACCGTCGACCATCCGCTGCACCTCGGCGTCACGGAGGCCGGCCCACCGCCGGGGGGGCTCATCAAGGCCACCGCGGGCATCGCCACCCTGCTGGCTGAGGGCATTGGCGACACGATCCGGTACTCGCTGACCGCGGACCCCGTCGAGGAGGCCCGAGCCGGTCGCCAGCTCCTCGAGGCGATGGGCCTTCGTGAGCGCCGAGGCCTGGACCTCATCGCCTGTCCGTCCTGCGGGCGGGCCGAGGTCGACGTCATCCAGGTGGCCAACGATGCCCAGCGGGCCTTCGAAGCGCTCGACCTGCCTATCCAGGTGGCGGTGATGGGGTGCGTGGTGAACGGTCCCGGTGAGGCCCGGGAGGCTGACCTGGGGATCGCGGCCGGTCGCCGGCGTGGTCACCTGTTCGTGAAGGGCAAGGTGGTGAAGGTGGTGCCTGAGGACGAGATGGTCGACGCGCTCGTCGAGTGGGCGAAGCTCATCGCCGACGGTGGTGTGGAGGAGGCTATGCGCCACGCCGATGCGGGCGCGGCGGCTGAAGCGGAGGCCGATCGGCGGGCGTTGCTCGACGT
The DNA here is from genome assembly GCF_036846205.1 of Rhabdothermincola sp. Taxonomy (NCBI): domain Bacteria; kingdom Bacillati; phylum Actinomycetota; class Acidimicrobiia; order Acidimicrobiales; family Iamiaceae; genus Rhabdothermincola; species Rhabdothermincola sp. The sequence goes on from NZ_DAIUCK010000134.1 coordinate 2,658, forward strand.
CCAGGGGGCCGACGCGAACCGCAGCGAGCAGCGAGTCGAGGTCATCCGCAACCTCTGACCCGCCGCTCACCCGCCACTCACCCGTGGCTCACCCGCCAGCGGAGGGCGCCGGTACCGGCCGGTAGGCTCGCCCTCCATGGCTGGATCCAAGGACAGAGCGCCCGTTCTCACCCCGCAGGCCGAGGACTTCCCGCGCTGGTACCAGGACCTGATCAACAAGGCGGAGCTCGCCGACAACGGCCCGGTTCGGGGGACGATGGTGATCCGCCCCTACGGTTACGCGCTCTGGGAGCGGATGCAGGCCGAGCTCGACGCCCGCATCAAGGCCGCGGGGGCCGAGAACGCCTACTTCCCGCTGTTCATCCCGGAGAGCTACCTGCGCCGGGAGGCCGAGCACGTGGAGGGGTTCAGCCCCGAGCTGGCAGTGGTCACCGTGGCGGGCGGCAAGGAGCTCGAGGAGCCGGTGGTGGTGCGGCCCACGAGCGAGACCGTGATCGGTGAGTTCATGGCCAAGTGGGTGCAGAGCTATCGGGACCTGCCACTGCTGCTCAACCAGTGGGCGAACGTGGTGCGCTGGGAGCTGAGGCCTCGGGTGTTCCTCCGGACCAGCGAGTTTCTCTGGCAGGAAGGTCACACCGCTCACGTTTCCGAAGCCGATGCCCGGGACTACGCGGTGCGCATTCTCCACGAGGTCTACGAGGACTTCATGGTCAACGTGCTCGCCATCCCGGTGGTGGTCGGGCGCAAGACCCGCAAGGAGCGCTTCGCTGGCGCCACCAACACCATGACCTGCGAGGCGATGACCGGCGACGGGAAGGCCCTCCAGATGGGTACCAGCCACGAGCTGGGCCAGAACTTCGCCCGGGCGTTCGAGATCACCTACCTCGATGAGCACGGCACCCAGCAGCTCGCCTGGACCACCTCATGGGGGGTGTCCACCCGGATGGTGGGTGGTCTGATCATGTGCCACGGCGACGATCGGGGCCTGCGCGTCCCCCCCCGCCTGGCTCCCATCCAGGCCGTCGTGCTGGCCGTCCGGGACGAAGGTGGGGTGGTGGCGGAGGCCCGCCGGCTGGCCGAGATGCTGGGCGGGGCCGGGGTGCGGGCCCGCCTCGACGACCGGGTGGCGCTCTCCCTCGGGCGCCGGGCCACCGACTGGGAGCTGAAGGGCGTGCCGGTGCGGCTCGAGCTCGGGCCCCGGGATCTCGCCGCCGGCGAGGTCACCCTGGTCGACCGGTTGGCGGGCACCAAGTCGGCCGTGCCCCTCGAGGGGGTCGATAAGGCGGTCAGCGATCTGCTCGAGGCACAGCAGTCCGCTCTGCTGCGGTCCGCCACCGAGAGGCGCGAAGCGCGCACCCGGGACGTTTCCGACCTGGGCGAGGCGGTGGAGGCCGCGACCACCGGATGGGCCCGGGTTTCCTGGTCCCGGCTGGGGGAGGAGGGTGAAGCCGAGCTGGCCGAGCGGGGGGTGACGGTCCGGTGCCTGCTGCGGCCCGACGGGTCGGTCCCGGAGAGCCAGGACGAGGAGGGGCTCGTCGCCGTGGTCGCCCGGGCGTACTGACCTATACTTCTCTTGCCAATCCGTTCGATCCGAGCGAAGGCGTGGGCTGGGGCCCACGCCTTTCGTGTCATAGACCAGCTACGTCCCGATCCGAGCTTGTCCGACCAGGGCGGCCGACGCCGAAGGAGGTGACCATGAGCGTGAGTGAACGAGTGCGGGCCGTCGTGGAGCCCGTCGTGTCGGCCCAGGGGCTCGAGCTGTTCGACCTCGAGCACGCCGGCGGGGTCCTCCGGGTCACCGTCGATCGGCCGGGTGGGGTCGACCTCGACACGGTGACCGCGACCACCCGAGCGGTGTCGAGGGCGCTCGACGATCTCGATCCCATCGCCGGCCGGTACACCCTCGAGGTCACCAGTCCCGGGCTCGAGCGGCCGCTACGCACCCCTGCGCACTTCCGCTGGGCGGTGGGCCAGCGGGTTTCGCTCAAGACCGGGCCCGGCTTCGACGGGCCCCGGCGCCTCACGGGCGAGCTCGCCGCGGCCACTGACGAGGACATCACCGTGGTGCTCGATGAGCCGGCCGGTGCCCGCCGGACGCTCGCGCTGGCCGACATCGAGCGGGCGCGCACGGTCTTCGAATGGGGCCCGGGGCCGAAGCCCGGCTCCCCGAGCCGTGGATCGAAGCACCCGAAGCCGTCGAAGTCACCGAAGACAGGAGAGGTCAACGCCCCATGAGCAACCCCGATCTGATGGATGCGCTGCAGGCCCTGGCCGCCGACAAGGGCATCTCGGTCGACACGCTCTTCGGCGCGCTGGCCGACGCCCTCGAGTCGGCCTACAAGCGCCTGCCCGGGGCCCACGAGTACGCGTGGGTCACCATCGACCCGGAGACCGTCGAGTTCCGGGTCATGGCTCAGGAGCTCGACGAGAACGGCGAACCCATTGGCGAGGAGTTCGACGTCACCCCCGCCGACTTCGGCCGCATCGCCGCGCAGACCGCCAAGCAGGTGATGAGCCAACGCATCCGCGAGGTCGAGCGGGAGATGAAGTACGAGGAGTACGCCGGGCGCGAGGGCGACATCGTCACCGGCATCATCCAGCAGACCGACTCCCGCTACACCTTGCTCGACCTGGGGCGGGTGGAGGCCCTGCTCCCGCAGGCCGAGCAGGTCCCGTACGAGAAGCCCGAGCCCGGGGCGCGGGTGAAGGCCTACATCGTCGAGGTCCGCAAGACCGCCAAGGGCCCGCAGATCGTGGTGAGCCGCACCCACCCGGGGCTCATCAAGCGGCTGTTCGAGCTGGAGGTGCCCGAGATCGCCGACGGCGTGGTGGAGATCAAGGCCTGCGCCCGTGAGCCCGGCGCCCGCACGAAGATCGCGGTCTGGTCCAACGATCCCAACGTCGACCCGGTCGGGGCCTGCGTGGGCGCCCGGGGGGCCCGGGTCCGGATGGTGGTCAACGAGCTGCGGGGGGAGAAGATCGACATCGTCCCGTTCTCCGAGGATGCTCCCGACTTCGTGGCCAAGGCGCTCTCGCCGGCCAAGGTCAAAGAGGTCCGCATCGATGAGGAGACCGGCACCGCGGAGGTGATCGTCCCCGACTACCAGCTCTCGCTGGCCATCGGCAAGGAGGGCCAGAATGCTCGCCTGGCGGCCCGCCTGACGGGGTGGCGAGTCGACATCAAGAGCGAGTCCCAGCTCGCCGAGGAGCAGGCCTACGCCAACCAGGAGTGGGCTGAGGGCGAGTGGGTGGTCGATCCGGAGACGGGCGAGCAGGTGTGGCAGCCGGCCGAGGGTGGGGAGGCGATCTCGGCCGAGCAGTGGTCGCAGGCTGCTGAGTCGCTGGCGGAGCGCGAGGTGGAGGACGGTCCCGACGCCGTGGTCGAAGCCCTCGAGGCGGATGCGCAGCAGCGTGCCGCAGTCGCGGAGGGGGTCGACGATGAGGGCGGTGACGGTGAGGGCAGCGACGGGGAGCCGGAGGAAGCTGCCGAGACCGCCGCTAGCGTCGAGGATGCCGTCTCGACGGGCTCCGAGCCGTCGAGCGAGACCTGAACCGCTTTTCGTGCGGTCGAGGTGACCGCGCGAGGATAGAGAACCACTCCTGCTCGCCGCTGGAGCGGTTCACGCCGACGAACAGAGGCTGCCATTGCCATCGAACATCCGCGTCTACGAGCTTGCGAGGGAACTCGGGCTGACCAACAAGGAGTGCCTCGATCTCTGCGAATCGCTGGGGATCGGGGTGAAGAGCCATTCCTCCAGCGTGGTCGAGGCCCAAGCCGACCGCGTCCGTCGCAAGGCCGAGCGCGAGGGGTTGATCCGTGATCAGCAGCCCGAGGAGCCGGCGAAGGCCAAGAAGGCGAAGAAGGCGGCGGCCAAGCCGGCCGCGGCCGGGGCTTCCACCGAAGCCGAGATGGCTGCGGGCGCCGACGCGGTCGGGCCGAGCGAGCCCGCCGCCCCCCCGGCGGCCGAGTCGACCCCCGCTGCCCAGCCGCCGGCCGCGGCGTCGAGCGAGCCCGCCGTGGCCGCGCCCGAGCCCGAGGTGCGCCCGGCAGCGGCAGCATCG
>NZ_DAIUCK010000135.1:0-6652 GCF_036846205.1 Rhabdothermincola sp.
GTGCACATCCGCCCCGCTGGAGGCCACCACCAACACCAGCGGGAGCCGCTGGTCGAGGGCCATGCGGGCCGCCACCTCGATGGTCTCGCCGTCGGCGGCCCCGAGGGCGCCGCGGCGGTGGGAGCCGTCGAGCTCGCAGAGGATCACGGCCCGGTCCCCGAGGGTCTCGCGGCGGGCGTGCGCGACCCCGGGCACGCGGGCGCGCAGCGGGAACGGGGGAGCCGAGGGCACGGGAGAGTGGACCCAGCGGCCCTCGGCCCGGTTACCGCTACCGGTCGGTAACGTCTGCCGGTCCGTGGCGTCTGCCGGTCCGTGGCGTCTACCGGTCGGTGACGTCGGCGTGGATGCCGGGTTGCTTCGGGCCCTCGGTGCGGACCACGTCGAGCACCACGTCGCGCAGCGCTCTGGCCGGAGCCGAGAGCATCCCCTTGCGGCGGGTGGCCAGACCGACCGATCGGCCCTCGAGGCCGTCGATGGGTACGCGTTTCCATTCGCCGCCCACCCAGCTCGGGGCTGCACTGGCCGGCAGCAGTGCCGCCCCGAAGCCCTGGAAGGCGAGCGAGGCGAGCAGGCGCATGCCGTCCACCTCGGCCTGTGGCTCGAGCTCGATACCCGCCTGCCGGCACTGCTCGTCCAGATGGTCCCGGAATCCGGTGCCCTTGGGCTCGAGCAGCAGCGGTTCGCCGTCGAGGTCCGCCAGCGTGAGCCGGTCACGTTCGTAGAGCGGGTGCCCGGCGGGCACCACCAGCAGGCGGTCCTCGTCGAAGAGGTGATCGGTGCGGATCTCGGGGTCGCTGAGCGGGAGGTTCACCACCGCCAGGTCGAGCAGCCCCGAGGTGAGCTGGAGGGTGAGGGAGGTGGTGGTGGCGTCGACGACCACCACCCGGACCTTGGGGTGTCGGGCCCGCATCGCGTCCACCAGGCGGGGCACGAGCCAGCGGGCGGTGGTGCCGATGACTCCGATCCGGGCCGTGCCGGCCACCTCATCGTGGAGGCTGGCGAGGTCCGCGACCAGGGCATCGAGCTCGGCCCGCACCCGCCGGGCTCGGGCCGCGACCAGCTCACCCTCCTCGGTGAGCCTGCCGGTGGCGCGGTCGATGAGCACCGAGCCCAGCTCCTTCTCCAGCCGGGCCACGTGCGTGCTGACGTTGGACTGCACCGTGTGGAGGGCTCGGGCGGCAGCCGAGAAGGAGCCGGTGTCGGCTACGGCGAGCAGGGCGTTGAGCTGCCGGAGATCCATCACTAGTCATGATGACACGTATCGCCAAGAACTGTTGGACAGATCATGTGCGAGCGTTCACAATGGGCCTCGCAACACTCGCCGAGGGCACAGCTCGTTCCCCCCACGAGCGACCTCGAGCAGGTTTTGAGCGCCGATCCCCCCCTCGGCCTCGAAACCAGTCAACCGGAGCCGGCCTTCCCCCGAGGCCGGCTCCGCTCGTTTTCGTCCCCTCGTCCCCTCGTCCCCTCCCGAACTGTTCATGGATCCGCGGCCTGGGACCGCGCTGCGCTGAACAGTTCGGATCAGGAGCAGGAGGAGGCGGTCGTGGCGGCGGAGGGAGCAGACCCGAAGACCTGGTGAGGGTACGGTGCGCCCATGGCGAACGAGGCAGCCATCTTCGACCTCGACCGCACGCTTCTCGCCGGGGCCAGCGGGCCGGTCATCTCCGGCGCGCTGCGCACCGTCGGCCTGCTGCCGGATCGCAGCTTCCCCGGCGAGGACCTGATCTTCCGGCTGTTCAACGTGATGGGGGAGAACTGGCCCTCGATGTTCCTCACCCGCCAGGGGGCCCGCCTGGCCGCCGGCTGGGACCGTGACGCCGCTCGCCGGGCGGGCCAGATCGCGGCGGAGGTGCTCGCCGAGGAGGTCCAGCCCTACGCCCGGGTGCTGATCGAGGAGCACCACGCGGCGGGGCGGCTGGTGGTGGTGGCCACCACGACACCGCGGGACATGGTCGAGCCCCTCGCGGAGCGGATCGGGCTCGACGGCGTGATCGCCACCACCTACGAGGTGCGCGACGGGCACTACACCGGCCGGATCGACGGCGAGTTCGTCTGGGGGCGGGGCAAGCTCCGGGCGGTGCGGGCCTGGGCCGGCGACCACGGCGTCGCGCTCGACCGCAGCTACGCCTACTCCGACAGCTGGTACGACGTGCCGCTGCTGTCCGCGGTGGGCCATCCCTTCGCGGTGAACCCCGATCCGCGCCTGCGGGCGTACGCGGTCCTCCGCCGCTGGCCCGTGCTGTTCCTCGACGTGCCCCCCGGGGTCCCGAAGTTCCTGGGGCTCGAGCCCCAGACCGCCATCTTCCCCTTCGCCCGCCCGGAGCTGCTGCCCTTCGCTCGCATCCACCTCGAAGGAACCGAGCACATCCCCGCCGAGGGGCCGGCGATCATCTGCGGCAACCACCGCAGCTACTTCGACCCGCTGGCGGTCGGCTACGCCATCGCCCAGCGGGGTCGCCCGGTGCGCTTCCTCGGCAAGAAGGAGGTGTTCGACGCACCGATCGTGGGGGACGTGGCCCGAGCGCTGGGGGGCATCCGGGTCGACCGGGGCACCGGCTCCGACGAGCCCTTGAAGGAAGCGGCCGCCGCGCTGGAAGCCGGCGAGCTGGTGGCGATCATGCCCCAGGGCACGATCCCCCGGGGGCGGGCCTTCTTCGACCCGGTGCTCAAGGGCCGCTGGGGGGCGGCCAGGCTGGCGGCGATGACCCGGGCGCCGGTGATCCCGCTCGGGCTCTGGGGGACCGAGAAGGTCTGGCCCCGCAACGCCCGGTTGCCGAACGTCACCAACGTGCTGCACCCCCCCGAGGTGCTGGTGCGGGTGGGCGAGCCGGTCGAGCTCGGCTACCAGGACCTCGACGCCGACACGGAGCGGATCATGTCGGCCATCGTCGACCTGCTGCCGCCGGAGGCTCGCCAGCGCCGCGAGCCCACCCCCGAGGAGCTGGCGAGCACCCTGCCGCCTGGCTACCGGGGCGACCCGGACGGGGAGCACGAGGCGCTGCGCCGGCCCGGTCGCGACTGACCGCGGCGAGCTGCCGCGGCGGAGCCGACCCGTGCCCGCCCGACGAGACCGCCGAGCGGTGATCGGCTCAGCGCGAGCGCTGGCGGATGATGTTCAGCGCCCCACCGGCCTTGAACCACTCAATCTGCTCCTCGTTCATCGAGTGCAGGCACTGGAACGCCACCACGGTGCCGTCGGGCTTCTCGATCCGACAGGACACCGGCTGGTCGGGGGCCAGCTCGGCCAGCCCGAGGATCGAGATGCGGTCGTCCTCGTCGATCAGGTCGTAGGTGTGAGGATCGGCGAAGGTGAGCGGCAGCACGCCCTGCTTCTTCAGGTTGGTCTCGTGGATCCGGGCGAAGCTGCGCACGATGATGGCCTTGGCGTTGCGGTAGCGGGGCTCCATCGCCGCGTGCTCCCGCGAGGAGCCCTCGCCGTAGTTCTCGTCGCCGATCGCCACCCAGCCCACGCCCGCCTCGTGGTAGTGCTTGGCGATCTCGGGGAACGGTTTGGTCCGCCCGTCGAGTTGGTCCTTGCCGGTGCCGGTCTCGCCGGTGAAGGCGTTGACCGCGCCGAGGAACAGGTTGCCGCTGATGTTCTCCAGATGGCCGCGGTAGCGCAGCCACGGACCGGCGGCCGAGATGTGGTCGGTGGTGCACTTGCCCTTGGCCTTGACCAGCACCGGCAGCGAGAGGAAGTCCTGCCCGTCCCAGGCGGGGAACGGCTCGAGTAGCTGCAGCCGATCGGAGTTGGGATCGACCTTGACCTCGACTCCGGAGGGATCGTCCGGCGGGGCGATGAAGCCGCTCTCGCCGGACTCGAAGCCCCGGGCGGGGAGCTCCTCGCCCTCCGGCACCTCGAGGCGCACCTCTTCCCCGGCATCGTTGACGAGCGTGTCGGTGCGGGGATCGAAGTCGATGCGGCCCGCCAGTGCCAGGGCCACCACCGTCTCCGGCGAGGTCACGAAGGCCAGCGTGGAGGCCAGGCCGTCGTTCCGCTTGGGGAAGTTGCGGTTGTAGGAGGTGACGATGACGTTGGTGTCGCCCTCGTGCACGTCGGATCGGGCCCACTGGCCGATGCAGGGCCCGCAGGCGTTGGCCAGCACGGTGGCGCCGATGGCCTCCAGGTCACCGAGGAGGCCGTCCCGCTCGATGGTGGCCCGTACCCGCTCCGAGCCGGGGGTGACCATCAAGGCGGTGCGGGCCTTCAGCCCCCGGGCCTTGGCGGCCCGGGCGATCGCCGCGGCCCGACTGATGTCCTCATAGCTCGAGTTGGTGCACGAGCCCACAAGCGCCGCGCTGATGACCAACGGCCAGCCTTCCCGCTCCGCCTCGTGCCCGAGCTGGCTCACCGGGCGGGCCCGGTCCGGGGTATGTGGGCCGTTGATCAGCGGTTCGAGATCGCGCAGGTTGATCTTGATGACCTGATCGAAGAACGCGTTCGGATCGTCGTACACCTCGGGGTCGGCCCGCAGCTCGTGGGCCACAGGGGCTGCTGCGGCGGCGATCTCCTCCCGCCCGGTCGCCTCGAGGTAGCGGGTCATGGCGACGTCGTACGCGAACAGCGAGGTGGTGGCGCCGATCTCGGCGCCCATGTTGCAGATCGTGGCCTTGCCGGTGCAGCTCAACGACTCGGCTCCCGGCCCGAAGTACTCGACGATGGCGCCGGTGCCGCCCTTGACGGTGAGGATCTCAGCCACCTTCAGGATCACGTCCTTCGGCGCGGACCAGCCGTCGAGCTCGCCCGTGAGGTGCACCCCGATCAGCTTGGGCCAGCGGACGTTGAACGGGTAACCGGTCATGACGTCGACCGCGTCGGCGCCGCCCACGCCGATGGCCACCATCCCGAGGCCGCCCGCGTTGGGCGTGTGGCTGTCGGTGCCGATCATCATCCCGCCGGGGAACGCGTACTGCTCGAGCACGACCTGGTGGATGATGCCCGAGCCGGGCTTCCAGAACCCGATGCCGTAGCGGGCGGAGACCGACTCGAGGAAGTCGTAGACCTCGGTGTTGGTCTCGAGCGCGGCGAGCAGGTCGCGTTTGCCGTCCTCACGGGCCTGGATGAGATGGTCGCAGTGGACGGTGGTGGGCACCGCCACCCGGGGGAGCCCGGCGGTCATGAACTGGAGCAGGGCCATCTGGGCGGTGGCGTCCTGCATGGCCACCCGATCCGGGTCGAGGTCCGCGTAGGTGTGGCCGCGGACCAGTTCCTGGTGCTCGGGGTCGCGCAGGTGGTTGGCGAGCACCTTCTCGGCATAGGTGAGCGGCCGCCCGAGGCGCTCGCGCACCAGCGCCACCCGGTCGGGGAGTCGGTCGTAGACCGCTCGGACCAGCTCGATCGGGGTGCTCGCGGTGACAGCCATCTCGGGTCCTCCTGTCGTGCCGGGGTGCCGGTGTGCGTCGTCTCGTGCCATCTGGCGCCTGCTTGCGACCGACTGGAATGTATACAAGTATCGTACAAGTGCGCCAGCCTCGTTACCAGCGGATCGCCGACGAATTGCGTCGCCGCATCGACCGCGGCGAGTACGCCTCGGGTCGCCTGCTGCCGAGCGAGGCCGAGCTCTCCGGCATCTTCGATGCCAGCCGGGTCACGGTGCGGCGGGCGCTCGAGGTGCTCCGCGACGAGGGCCTGGTGGACTCCCGTCAGGGGTTCGGGTGGTTCGTTGCCACCGATCCGGTCCGCCAGAACCTGGCCCGCCTCGGCACCATCGAGAGCCAGCTCGCCGAGGAGGGCATCGAGTCCACCCGCCGGGTGCTCGACTTCCGGTTCACCAAGGCCCCGGCGCGGGTCCGCCAGGTGCTCGGGGCCGAGACCGTACTTCGGGTGCGACGGCTCAACCTCGCCGATGGCGAACCGTTCGCCCTGGTGACGGTGTGGTGCCCCGAAGAGCTCGGCGCCGAGCTGTCGAGGGCGGACGTGGAGCGCTCGCCGTTCTACGAGCTGATCCCGGTGCCCCTCGGCGGGGCGGTGCAGACCATCGGTGCCGCGGCCGCTTCCGCCGCGGAGGCTGAACACCTGCGGGTGCCGGTCGGCTCACCCGTACTGCGCTGCGAGCGCATCACCTGCGCGGCCGACGGTGGCCCGGTGTTGGTGAGCGAGCACGTGTTCCCGGCGCATCTCACCGAGTTCGTGGTGGACCTGCCCCACGCCGAGGCCTCCATCGCCCCCACCGGCTTGCGCCTGGTGGAGTGACGACGCTCCTCCCGCCAGGCCGGGCCGTGGCGCAGGGCCGCGGCGCCGAGGCCCGGCGCCAGCAGCGATCAGCGGGTGGTGGTGGTGAGCTGGTTCTGCAGCTCCTGGACGAAGTCGGGGTTGGCCAAGAGGAAGACCAGCCAGCCGATCGAGACGACCAGCCCGACGATCCCGCAGACCAACCCGGCGGTGGCCATCCCGGAACCGCCGAGCAGGCCCCCGCTGGTCGCGATCTTCCGCCGTGCCGCCACCGAAAGCCCGATCGCCACCGGCCCGACCACGATCCCGAGGCAGCCCGCCACCCCGCACAGCAGCGAGAAGATGCCCACCACCAGGGCCGCCACGGCCATCGGCTCGTTCTGCGGCCGCATCCACCCGCCGGCGCCGTAGGGACCCGGGGACCAGGTGGGCGCACCGGGCGCGCCGGGCGGCGGCGCGGCGGGGGGCCCCCAGGCC
>NZ_DAIUCK010000136.1:0-6575 GCF_036846205.1 Rhabdothermincola sp.
CGGTGGGGGAGGGGGATACGAGGGGTCCCAGATCTGCTCCTTGTGGACCCGCCGCATCTCGATCTCGTCGCGGTGCCCCTCCGTGACCAGCAGGCCCACCGGCGCGCCGTTCATCTCGATCATGGTGTTGTCCGCGGTGGTGGTGCCGTGCACGAGGATGTCGAGCTGCCCGCACAGCTCTTCCAGGCTCAGCCCGAATCGCCCCGCGAGCTGGCCGAGCCCGTCCATCACCCCGATCGACTGGTCGTCGAGCGTGGTCGGTGTCTTGTCGAGCACGACCTGGCCGCCGGGGGTGACACAGATCAGGTCGGTGAACGTGCCGCCGACGTCGATGCCGACCCGGTAGCCCATCACCCCTCCCACTCGGTGCCGCCGAAGATGCCGTCACCGGGCTCGCCGGACGCCTCCACCCGCCGGGCGGCTCGCAGCTCGGCGGTGGCGGTCTCGTCAACCTCGAGGGTGAGCTCCGCCAGCGAGCCCCGCAGCACCACGCCGTAGTCCCGGGCGGCGCCCTCCACGGAGACGTACTCGTCCAGCACGTCGTCGAGCACCGCCTGCGGGTCGCGCTCGAGCGGATCCCCCCAGCCGCCACCCCCGCCGTAGTCGTAGTTGATCTTCTGTCCCGCGCTCATCGGTACCCAGTCGGCGGTGTGTTCGACCACGAAGGGGTCGTCGCTGCCCCAGCGGATGGTGAGCTTGTTGGGCGCCCCGGGCTTGCCGCCCGCGATGCCCGGCATCGGGTACTTCATGCCCACCACGTACGTGTAGACCTTGGCGTCGACCCGCACCTCCTTCACGTAGTGGCTGCCGCACAGCCCCCGCCACTGGCCCGGCCCTCCCGAATCGATGCGGTAGTCCCGACCCCACTGGATGTGCGGGTAGAGGCTCTCGTTGATCTCCGCCGTCGCCTTCCAGAGGTTGCCGAACGCGGCGGCCTGGCAGCCCCAGGCGTCCATCCCTTTGGCGGCGTTGCACCAGCCTGCGTACACCTCGGCCGAGTGGTCGGTGAACGGCTGGCCGGTGCGCGGGTCGATGCCGATGATGACCGTGGGGATGCCGGTCTTGTAGACCTGAGGCACGGCCTTGTCCGGCAGGACGTGCTGCATCGCCAGCGCGATGACCTCACCGACCTCGGCGCCCGGGTGGTGGGTGCCCGCGCTCACCGGCTTGCCCGGGTGCGGGTTGAGCACGCAGCCCTGGGGCACGACGAGCTCGATCGAGTCGAAGAAGCCTTCGTTCTTCGGGATCTCCGGGTCCATCATGGCGGCGATCTGGCCGACCGTGTACCCCCGGGTGTTGCCGAAGGTCGACCAGGCCTGCAGCTCCTGGCGGTCGTCGGAGCCGGTGAAGTCGATCGTGAGCCGCTCGCCCGACACCGTGACCTTGACGTGCAGGTGCACGTCGGGATGGCCGAGCGGGTCGTGGTCGACGTAGGTGTCGGCCTCGTAGACGCCATCCGGCCAGGCCCGCACCTCCTCCCGGAAGCGCTTCGCCGCGTAGTCGATCATGTAGTCGACCGACTGCTCGACCGTCGGCGCGCCCCACCGGTCGAGCAGCTCGCCGAGGCGGGCGGCGGCCAGTTGCGCCGCGCCGATCTGGGCCCGGATGTCACCGAGGTAGTCGGGCAGGCGGTTGTTGGCCGCCAGCGCGTAGAGCACGTCGCGCCGCTCCCGACCCTGGTCGACCACCTTGAGCACCGGCCAGCGGACACCCTCGCCCCACAGATCGTTGGCCGTCACGTTGTAGCCGCCGGGGACCGCCCCGCCGGTGTCGCCGTGGTGGCACTGGATGCTGGCGATGAGTACCAACCGCCGGCCCCCCGGGGTGGCCGGGTCGTCGGCGAACACCGGGGCGAAGACGTTGTAGTCGGGTAGGTGGCCACCACCGTGGTAGGGGTCGTTGGCGACGAAGACGTCGCCTTCGCGGAACTCCTCGGGGCCCAGGAACTCCAGCGCGAAGCGCACCGGCAGCGTCGAGGTCAGCATGAACTGGGGGATCCCGACCGACAGGGCGGCGAGCCGACCCTGGGCATCGAGGATGGTCGCGTTGCGCTCGTTGCTCTGGTTGAGGATCGGCGTGGTGGCGGTGCGCGAGACGTAGGTGGCCATCTCGAAGCACACCGTCTCCATGTAGTCCCGGATGACCTCCGCGGTGACCGGGTCGACGGTGACCGTCTCGGCCAGGCGACCCCTGCTCCCTGCCAGCTTGACCAGGTCGACGTGCATCTGAGGCTCCCCCCGGGGTCGGGACGCCGGGCTCTCGAGCCCGCTCGACCCCTCGACCAGCGAAGCTTGCCACGAACCTGACGTTCGTGTCATAAAAGTCTAACACCGCGCCGGGGACGCTCCTCGGGCGCTCCAGGAGGTCCCTTCCCATGACCGAGACCCGCGAGTTCAAGGACATCCGCAAGGGCACCACGGCCGAGGCGCTCCCCGTAGACGAGTTCATGAACGAGCTCGAGAAGATCCAGGCCGAGATCTGCACCGAGCGCAACCGGGTGTGGGAGCACGTGGCGGACGGCACCCTGTCGCTGCCGTACCTCCGCCGTCTCTGCAAGGAGTACTACTACCTCGGGGTGTGGTACACCTCCGAGTTCGGCTCGCTGGTCGCCAACGCGCCGGACTTCGACGCCCTGGACATGGAGTCCAGCGAGCACTTCCACCACTGGCTGCAGAACCTGTCGGACGAGACCGGCTTCACCGGCGACCGCAACCACGTCGATATGAAGGTGGAGTGGGCCAGGATGCTGGGCATCCCCGACGAGGAGCTGGTGAGCTTCGTGCCCATGCCCGAGACGATCGGCCTGGTGCTCGGCAGCCTCTACTACATGCGCCGCTCGTACGAGGAGGGGCTGGCCGCGTTCGGCTGGGCGGGCGAGCGGTTCGCGGCGTCGACCGGCTACGCGAAGTTGATGTACGAGGGCATGCGCGACCACTACGGCCTGGAGGTGGAGAACTTCCGGGTGCATGCCTACGCCGAGGAGGACCACGGCGACGCGGCCGACTACCTGCTCCGCAAGGTGGTCACCTCCGCCCACGTCCAACACCGGGTGCGCACCGCGGTGGTGCAGTGCTTCACGTTGCGCAACGCCCGCACCCGGGCGCTCAACCGCTGGCTGGACGAGCCGGGCGCCCTCCGCTGACGACGGGCGCGCTGCCCTGACCGGCCAACCGGGCGAACCCGGCGGGACCGACGACGGTGCCGTAGCCTGGCGGTCATGGCACGGATCTCCTTCCCCGAGCAGGGCTTCGGCGAGCACGTGGACTGGGCGCTGCTGCGGGCGGACATGGCGGTCGGGATGGGTGCCTTCTCGGAGGCGGTGTACGGGAACAGCACGCTGCCGGTCCGCGAGCGCGAGGCCGCCCGGTGGACCATCGCGTTGATCAATGACTGCGCGGTCTGCCAGGGCACGCGAGCCCGCGACGGCGAGGCCGCCGGCGTCGACGAGGGGTTCTACGCCGAGGTGGCCAACTGGCGGGAGAGCGCGGCGCTCACCGAGCGGGAGCGGCTGGCGGCCGAGTTCGCCCAGCGCTTCGCGCTCGACCACCAGGCGATGGACGACGAGTTCTGGGCTCGGCTGCGGGCCGCGTTCGCGGACGACGAGCTGGCCGATCTCACGATCTGCTGCGGCTTGTTCCTCGGGCTCGGCCGGACGCTGGCGGTCATCGGGGTGCGAGCGCCCGACGAGCGCATCCTGGTGTGACCCTACCCGGAGCGGGCCCGATCCGAGCGTCGTCGCCGGGAGACGCCGTCAGCGGGTGAGGAAGCTCACCAGGCTGAGCACCGCCGGTACCAGCATGCCGGCCACCACCAGCACCACCACGGCGCGCATCCACGGCGGCCGGCGCCACAGCGACGACGCGGGCAGCGGCGCGTCCCAGGGATCGTCGGCGCCGTCAACGGTCGGCGGAGCGGGCGGGTCTGCTGCCAGCGCGGCCGGTGGCAGGCCGAGCAGCACCCGGGCGCGGCTCAGATCGTGGGCCGGGACGACGAGCTGGGCGGTGACGCCGTCGTCGATCACCGTGGCGGTGATCGCGTCGTCGGCCAGGAAGGCGGCGGCGGCTTCCGCCTCCTCGATCGAGTCGTAGCTCGTGACCTCGACCAGCCGATCGCGAGAGGTGGCCATCGGTGGCGAGGCTACGACGGCCAGAGGCTGCTGCGCACGAACTGGTAGACGTTCGCGAAGTCGGTGGTCGACTTCTCGGGGATGGGGATCACCGTGCCCAGCGCACGGGCCCCCCAGACGATCTGCGCCGTGCGCTCCACCACCAGGGAGGCGTGCAAGGCATCACTCGGTGACTTGCCGATGCACACCAACCCGTGGTTGGCCATCAACGCGGCCGAGCGGTCGGCCAGGTGCGACGCCACCTCGGCCCCCAGCTCGTCGGTGCCGGTCATCCGGTAGTCGCAGATCGGCACGTCGCCACCGATGTAGGTGACCACCTCTTCGATGGCGGCGGGGATCGGTTCGCGCACCAGGGCGAACATCGACGCGTACGGCGCGTGGGAGTGGATGACCCCGCCCACCTCCGGATAGCGCTTGTAGCACTCGAGGTGGAGGGACTTCTCGCTCGTGGGGCTGCCGGTCCCCTCGAGCTTGTTGCCGTCGAGGTCCACGATGACCAGGTCGTCGAGGGTCATGGTGTCATACGGCATCGACGACGGGGTCATGCACACCGTCGCACCGCCGGGCATCCGGCCCGAGACGTTGCCCGCGGTGCCGACCACCAGCCCCTTCTCGTGGAACGCCTTGGCCACCGCGAGGACCTCGGCTCGCACTGCGTCGGCTGTGCGGTCACGGCGGGGGTCGGCGTTCACGGGAGCACCTCCGGGTTGGCGCAGTGCAGCGGGCGCTGGCCGGTGACGAGACGGGCCAGGTCGTCCGCGATCATCCTCGTGTGGTTGGCCTCGGTGTCGTAGGTGGCGCCGCCGATGTGGGGGGTGAGTACCACGTTGGCCATGCCCACCAACGGGTGGTCGGTGGGGAGCACCTCGCCTTCGAAGTGGTCGAGGCCCGCTCCCGCGAGGTGGCCGCTCTCGAGGGCCGAGGTCAGCGCCGCGAGGTCGTGCAGGCCCGCCCGGGCGGTGTTGAGGTACACGGCTCCCGGCTTCATGCGGGCGAACCGCTCGGCGCTCATCATGCCGAGCGTCTCGGGGGTCGGCGCGGCGTGGATCGAGACCACGTCGGCCTCCGCCAGTAGCTCCTCGAGGGAGCGGTGCGTGGCCTCCTCGCGGTAGGGATCGAACGAGATCACCCGCATCCCGAGGCCTTCGAACCGCCAGCGGGCGGCGCGCCCCACCGCCCCCAGGCCCACGATGCCGGCGGTCCGCCCGGCGAGCTGCCAGGCCCGGAACCGCTGGTAGGGGATGGTGCCGTCGCGGAAGACCTGACCCTCGCGCACGTCGCGGTCGGCGGGCAGCAGGTGGCGGGTCACGGCCAGCAGCAGCGCGACGGTGAGCTCGGCCACGGCGTTCGCGTTGCGGCCCGGAGCGTGCAGCACGGGGATCCCCCTCGCGGTGGCCCCGGCGACGTCGACGTTGGTGGGGTCGCCCCGGGTGGAGCAGATGGCCCGGAGCGGCAGGTCGAGCACCGGGCCCCGGCAGCTGTCGGCCTCGCAGATGATCACGTCGGCGCCGGTCTCGGTGATGCGGGCCGCGAGCTGCTCCTCGCCGTAGATGCGCAGCGGTGCGTCGGGCCCGGTGATCCAGGGGTCGGCGACCACGGTGCCGAGGTGCTCGAGGGTGTCGATGCCCTCGCCTCGTAGCGGCGCGGTGGCGAAGATGCGGAGGCGCCCATGGTCGCTCACGGGCACAGCCTCGCAGAACCTGACGTTGCTGTCATGTTCCTGTCGATCTGCGATACTGCCCGGATGCGCGTCGCCGCGCTGGTGAAGCAGATCCCCGAGTTCGAATCCATGGAGCTCGGCCCGGACGGGCGGCTCCGGCGCGAGGGGCTACCCCTGGAGATGAGCGCGTACTGCCGTCGCGCCGTCGCCGAGGGTGTGCTCGTGGCGGCTCAGACCGGCGGGACCTGCACGGTGATCACCCTGGGCCCGCCGTCGGCGGAGGACGTGCTGCGGGAGGCCATCGCCTACGGCGCCGACGAGGGCATCCTGGTCTCCGATCCGGCCTTCGCGGGCTCCGACACCCTGGCCACCGCCCGGGCCCTGGCCGCGACCTTGGAGCTGACCGGTCCCTACGATCTGGTGCTCGTGGGGCGCAGCTCCGTCGACGCCGACACCGGCCAGGTCGGCCCGCAGGTCGCGGAGCTGCTCGACCTCCCGTTCGCCACCGGCGTGAAGCGCCTGGCGCTCGCCGCCGACCGGCGGTCGGCCGACGTGGGCCTCGAGCTCGACGACGAGTGGGTGGAAGCCACCGTGGCGCTCCCCGCGGTGCTCAGCGCCGCGGAGCGGCTCATCGACCCCTGCAAGATCAAGGACCCGGCGGTGTGGGCCACCGTCGATCCCGCCCGGATCCGCCGGCTCCGGGCCCGCGAGCTGGGAGCGGGGCCCTGGGGGCAGGCGGGTAGCCCGACCCGGGTCGGTGAGACCCGGGTCGAGCAGGTGGATCGGGCC
>NZ_DAIUCK010000137.1:0-6352 GCF_036846205.1 Rhabdothermincola sp.
AGATCGAGGTGGGCTTGTCCGGGAGCAGGAACCGCGGGACCGCGGCTCCCACCCCGGCCGCGAAGTCCTGCCCCCCGCGGAACTCGAAGGTGGACGGCCAGTCGCGGCGGGCCAGCACCAGCGCGTCGTACGACGTGGAGTTCGAGGCGACCGAGAACTGCCGGATGATGGTCTCGTTCTTGAGGTTCGGGCTCAGGTCGCCGGTGGCGGCCGTGTCCCGGAGGAACCGCAGCCCCACGACGGTGACGACGCAGACGATGACCGCGACCGCGATGCCGCCCCAGATGCGCAACGCGGATGCCCTGGACCCGCGAGGCGACGGCCGGAAGGCCACGAGCCCGGCGATCAGGCCGAACACGACGATGGCCAGGATCGACCGCTGACCCCACACGAACACGAAGTAGCCGTCGAGCACCGCGCAGGCCACGCTGACAACCAGGCGTTGGCGCTGGCCGGCGGTGAATCGCCCCTGGTAGCGCCTGGCGACGTCGAGCGCGGACGCCACCGCCACCAGCGCCCCGATGCTCGGGAACACCCGCAGGATGTTCGTGCCGGTCAGCTCCCGGTCGTACTTGGAGGCCTGGATCACGCCGCTGAAGCCGCCGTAGCGGGCCAGGAGCGCGAGCGTGATGACCGTCGAGATCGCCGTCAGCACGACGACCACCGAAAGGTACCGCGACCCTTTCGGGTGGCTCACGATGTCGGGGAACACCCATCGAGGCAGGCGCAGCCCGATCCGGCTCGACAGGGCCAGACCACCGATCACCCCGCCGAGGAACAGGCAGAGCAGCAGGTTGGTGCGACCGGCGAGCATCGTGGCGTTCGCCCCGAAGAGGTAGTCGGGGTAGAGCGGATCGACCCCCAGCGCGACCACCACCGCACGGAACCCGTAGAACAGCAGGAAGCTGACGCAGAAGATCGCCACGATGTCGAGGGGCCAGCGTGCCCACTGACGGTAGATCACCCAGAGCAACCCGAGCAGGAGCAGCGCGCTGAGCACCGTCATCGCCCGCGGTCCCTTCGCGCCGGTCTGATCCCCCGAGGCGACATCGTGGACGCTTCGTCAAGTGCTCACCGGGCTGGCGTCGCGCACGGGCAGGTCGTCCGCCCCGGTCGATCCACTGGCCTCGGGCACGGGTCGGGATTGGCGCGGGGGGGCCGTGGATGTGCGAGTGCCGTACCCGTAGCCGTACTCGCCGTAGCGGCTGGCGCCCTCCGTACGGTTGAGGATCGCACCCACGACCTTGCCGTTGACCGTCTGCAGGCGATCGACCGTCTGTTCGAAGGCCCCACGACGAGTCGCTCCGACGGCCGCGACGATCGCCATGCCGTCGGTGAGGTGAGCCAGGGCCAGCGTGTCACCCACGGGCAACACGGGCGGGGAATCGATGAGGATGAAGTCCGCGCCGGTGGCCGTGAGCGAGGCCATCAGCTCAGCCATCCGGCTCGACGAGAGCAGCTCGTGCGGGTTGCCCGGCATCGGCCCGGCCGGCAGGAGGTAGAAGGACCGCCCGGTGCTCGAGGTGATCGGTCGGAAGCACTCGGCGAGCGGCGCATCACCGAGCAGCACCGAGGTGAGGCCGCGCTCGCTCTCGTCCAGCCCGAAGATCTCGCCCAGCACCGGGGCCCGGAGGTCCGCCGAAACCAGGACGACTTTCATGCCCATGTCGGCGAGCGCGACGGCCAGGTTCGCGGCGATCGTCGACTTGCCCTCACCGCGCTCGGCACTCGTGATCGCGAGGACGTGGTGATCCTGACCGACAGCGGAGAAGCGCACGCTGGTCGCCAGCGTGCGGAACGCCTCGGCCGTCGGTGAGGTCGGGTCCACGACCCTGCGGGGAGCCGGGCGCGAACGACCGAACCGCCGGCGGGAACCGATCTCGGGGATGGAGCCGATGACGGGCACGCCCAGCATCTCGGGCTGGGTGGTCGCGGAGACCCGATCGTCGAAGCGGTCGCGAAGCAGCGCCGCACCGGAGCCCACGAGCAGACCCAGCAGCGTCCAGATCACCACGTTGCGCCCGGTGGTCGGCGAGAACGGCGCCGAGGGGAGCTCGGCGGACTGCACGATGGTGACGCTGCCCGTGCGGGTGGCGGCTTGGACCTCGAGATCGCCGGCCTGCCGCTGGATCTCGGCCTGCTGCACGATCAACGAGTCGCGTTCGGCCTGCAGGCGCTGGGCCTCGAGCGCGCCAGGCCCCGCCGCGAGCTCGACGTTCAGCTGGGAGATGCGGGACTGCAGCTCATCAGCACTGGCCCGCAGGCGCTCCGCCCGGTCGGAGAACACCGCCGCCACGTCGTCACGGCGCTTCTGCACGTACAGCTCGGCGTAGGCATTGGCCGCTGCCTGCGCCACCTCCGGTGAACGGCTGGCGACCCTGATGGCGATCACGTCGCTGTTGCCCACCGCGGAGATCGACACGCCGTCGATCTCGCTCGCCGAAGCACCCAGCCGCTCGGCCACCGCGTCCTGCAGCTCCCTCGACTTGAGGATCAGCACCTGGGTCTGCACTTCACGCTCGCGGTCCACCCGGTTCGCCGCGGCCGACGACACGGCCTCCGCACCCGGATCGACGATGCGAACCTGGGCGGTGGCGGCGTACAGGGTCGGCGAGAGGAAGGAGGTGGCGAGCCCGATCACAACCGCGACCAGGGTGATGACGACCACGAGCACCATGCGCCGGCGGAGCGCTCCCGCGACCTGCCGCACATCGAACTCGGAGGATTCGTCCGTGGTCACGCATCACCATCCCGGTGGTCGGGTCGAGGGGCGAACCGAACGATGGTACCGACCACCGACCTCGCATGGCACGACCCCTACCGGGCACGATCCGCCCGGATCCCGGGGACCGTTCAGGCGCCGTGGAGCAGATGGGCGAGGCGTTCCAGCCCCGCCACCCGGCTGCCCTTGATCAGCACGGCGTCGCCCTCGCCGAGTGGGCCCAGCGCCTCAAGCGCCGCGTCGGTATCGGGCACCGAGGCCACGCCGTAGTCGTCGGTCCCCACCGCCAGCACCTCGATACCGAGTGCGGCCGCCAGCTCGGCCACCCGCCGGTGGGCGGCCTCGTGGTGGTCACCGAGCTCGGCCATCGGCCCGAGCACCGCGATGCGCCGGTCGGCGTCGAGGCGGGCCAGCGCGTGCAGCGCGGCCTCCATCGAAGCCGGCCCGGCGTTGTAGGCGTCGTTCAGCACCTGCAGACCGCCCGGGGCCCGCCGAAGGTCCATCCGCCACGGCGATCCCTCCGCGTGGCCCAGGCCCTCGGCCACCGCGGCCAGGTCGACCCCGCAGACCAGGCCCACCGCCGCCGCGGCCAGCGCGTTGTGCACGTTGTGCGCGCCGCGCACCGCGAGCACCACCTCGGTGCTCCCCCACGGTGAGCGCAGTTCGAAGCGGGTACGCAGATCGCCGTCGACCTCGACGGCGATGGCGTGCACCTCTCCCCTCTTGCCGATGGTCACCACCCGGGCGCTGGTGCGCGTCGCCATCTCCGCGACGAACGGGTTGTCCGCGTTGAGCACCGCCACCCCGTCGTCGGGCAGCGACTCGATCAGCTCACCCTTCGCCGCGGCCACCGATTCGAGGTCACCGAACATCTCCGTGTGGACCAGCTCGACGGTCGTGACCACCCCGACGGTGGGACACGCCACCTGGCAGAGCTCCGCGATGTGCCCGTGACCGCGGGCCCCCATCTCCACCACGGTGGCCTCGGTGTCGTCGGGTGCGTTGACCAGCGTGAGCGGCACGCCCAACTCGTTGTTGAAGCTGCGGAGGCTGGCATGGGTGCGGAAGCGATGCCCGAGCACCGCGGTGAGCAGATCCTTGGTGGTGGTCTTGCCGACCGAACCGGTGATGCCCACCACCGGCCCCGCCAGCCGCGACCGGGCCAGCCCGCCCAGGGTGCTCAGCGCGGCGGCGGTGTCGTCCACCACCACCGCCGGCACTTCGGTCGTCGGCACGGCTTCCGTCGCTCGGCTCGTCAGGTAGGCCGCCGCACCGCGCTCGACCGCGGCCGCGATGAAGTCGTGGCCGTCGCGCCCGCCGATGATCGGCACGAAGAGCTCGCCGCCGACCATCTCGCGGCTGTCGATCGCCGCACCGTCGACGGTGGCCTCGTCACCGGCGGCACCGACCACCGTGCCGGACACCGCGGCCGCCACCTCTGACACGAGGAACCTCACGGGCCCGCACGATACTGGTGGGACTCGGCCACCCGAGGGGCACGCACCGCGCGCCCGTCAGCGGTCGCAGCGGCCGGCGCAGGCTACGGTCCGGGCCATGGAGCGCATCCGGCTGATCGTGCTGTTCGGGGGCCAGTCCGCCGAGCACGAGATCTCGTTGGTCACCGCTCGCCACGTCCTCGCCGCGACCGATCTCGAGCGTTACGACGTCCAACCGGTGGCCATCACGACGACCGGCCGGTGGGTGCTGGCCGAGGAGACCGCTCGGGCGCTGGCCGCCGGTCCCGATGCGCTGCCCGAGGAGCTGCCCACCTCGGGCCCCGAGGTGAGCCCCTTCGCGGTGCTCGAGCCGGTGGCGGACGAGCAGGTGGTGGTGCTGCCCCTGCTGCACGGACCGCTGGGTGAGGACGGCACGGTCCAGGGACTGCTGGAGCTCGCCGGTGTCCCCTACGCCGGCTGTGGCGTGCTCGCCAGCGCGCTGGCCATGGACAAGGCCAAGGCCAAGGAGGTCTTCTCGGCCAACGGGCTGCCACAAGCCCGCTTCCGGGCCGTCCACGAGCGGGCCGTCGGCGACGAGCTGGTCGAGGAACTGGTCGACCAGCTCGGCCTGCCGGTGTTCGTGAAGCCCGCGAACATGGGGTCGTCGGTCGGTGTCTCGAAGGCGAAGGACACCCTCTCGCTCGGTCAAGCCTTGGCGCGGGCCGCGCGCTACGACGAGTGGCTGGTGGTCGAGGAAGCCATCGACGGGCGGGAACTGGAGTGCGCGGTGCTCGGCAACCTCGACCCCCGCGCATCGGTCGTCGGGGAGATCGTGCCCGGCGCGGAGTTCTACGACTACGAGGACAAGTACCTCGACGGTGCCGCGCGGACGGTCGTCCCGGCCGATCTCCCCGAGCCGGTGTCCGGGGAGGCACGGGAGCTGGCCCTGCGGGCGTTCACCGCCCTGCGCTGCGAGGGCATGGCCCGGGTCGACTTCTTCTACGAAGAGTCGGGCCGCGGCCTGCTGGTCAACGAGGTCAACACCATCCCGGGATTCACCCCCATCTCGATGTACCCGAAGCTGTGGGAGGCATCAGGGCTGGCCTACGGAGCGCTCATCGACGAGCTGATCGGTCTCGCGCTCGAACGGTACGCTCGCAGGGCCGCCAAGCGGCGCACGTCCTGATCGAACCCTGATCCAACCCTGATCCAACCCTGATCCAACCCTGATCCAACCCTGATCGAACTCTGATCGAACTCTGATCGAACTCTGATCGAGCGTCACGATCCCGGCCGCGAGGCCCCCGACCCCAGGAGAGCCGAGAGCCACCTTGTCCGAGTTCACCACGTTGCTCGACCACCTCGTCTTCCCCGAGTGCCCCCGCTGGCACGACGGGCGCCTGTGGTTCTCCGACATGCACGACCGCAAGGTGTGGGCCATGACCGAGCAGGGCCAGACCGAGCTGGTCTGCGAGGTGCCCGGCCAACCCGCCGGCCTGGGGTGGTGGCCCGACGGCACGATGCTCGTGGTGTCGATGACCGACCGCCGGCTCCTGCGCCTCGACGCCGACGGCCTGCACGAGGTCGCCGACCTCAGCCCGTTCGCCACCTTCCACTGCAACGACATGGTCGTCCACCCCGCCGGCCACGCGTACGTCGGCAACTTCGGCTTCGACCTCGACGCCGGGGAGGAGTTCACGGGCGCCAACATGGTCTGCGTCACCCCTGACGGCGACGCCTGGGTGGTCATCGAAGAGCTGCTGTTCCCGAACGGCTCGGTGGTCACCGCCGATGGCCGCACGCTGATCGTGGCGGAGTCGTTCGGCCAGCGCCTGTCGGCCTACGACATCTGCCCCGACGGCTCACTGGCCAACAGCCGGATCTGGGCGGACCTGCGCCCGAACGTGCCGGATGGCATCTGCATCGACGCTGAAGGGGCGATCTGGGTGGCGGACCCCGTGAACAGAGGGGTCATGCGGGTCGTGGAGGGCACCGGCGCGGTCGACTGGCGATCGACGGGCGACCGGGGCGCCTACGCCTGCGTCCTCGGCGGGTCGGACGGGCGCACGCTCTACGTGTGCACGGCCGAGTCGTCGAACCCCGCCCGCACCTCCGAGCTGCGCTCCGGCCACATCGAGGCCACCCGGGTCGACGTGCCCGGCCTGACCTGAACACCGAGCCCGCCGCGCTCCCT
>NZ_DAIUCK010000138.1:0-6328 GCF_036846205.1 Rhabdothermincola sp.
GGGTGGGCTCGAGTGGGGAAGGGCGGTTCGACCGGCCGACCGGCGCACGCCTAGCCTGCTGCGCTCATGGATCGCACCCTCGTCATCTGCAAGCCCGACGCCGTCGAGCGTGGTCTCGTCGGCGAGATCATCAGCCGCTTCGAGCGGCGGAACCTGAAGATCGTGGCCATGGAGCTGCGCCAGGTCGACGAGGAGACCGCTGCCCGCCACTACGCCGAGCATGCGGAGAAGCCCTTCTACGGCGAGCTGATCGAGTTCATCACCCGCAGCCCGGCTGTGGTGATGGTCGTCGAGGGTCCGGAGGACACGTGGCAGGTGGTGCGCACGATGATGGGGGCCACGAACCCCCGCGAAGCTGCGCCCGGCACCATCCGGGGCGACCTCGGCATCCTGTTCACCGAGAACCTCATCCACGGGTCGGACTCGGCCGAGTCGGCAGCCCGCGAGATCGACATCTGGTTCCCCGGGCTGGGCTGATCCAGGCAGGCCGGGCCCCTGGGACCGGATCCCGCACGGCGTGCGGCCACCCCGGCCCGGCCGGTGACACTGTTGCGATCAGGTTACAGAGGGGTAGGCTGACAGGTTGAGAAGGGCCCGGGGCCCACCGAGCAATGGTGGGCAATCTGGCCTAGCCTGCGATCACACCTCGCCCGCCTCGTCCCGGAGCCAGAGCGGAACCAATGGCCGCACAAGTCCTGTCGTCGCTGTCATCGATCATGGGTCGCGACATGGCCGTCGACCTCGGTACGGCCAACACGCTGATCTACGTGCGCGGGGAAGGCATCGTCCTGAACGAGCCGTCCGTCGTGGCGGTCAACGTGAACGACGGCCGGCCGGTGGCGGTGGGAGCCGAGGCCAAGCGCATGATCGGTCGCACTCCTGCCCACATCCGGGCCATCCGCCCGCTGAAGGACGGCGTCATCGCGGATTTCGACTACTGCGAGAAGATGCTGCGCTACTTCATCCAGAAGGTGCACCGCTCCAAGTGGGCCAAGCCCCGCATGGTGATCGCGGTGCCGTCCGGCATCACGCCGGTGGAGCAGCGCGCGGTGCAGGAGGCTGCGGAGTTCGCCGGCGCCCGCAAGCCTGCCTACATCATCGAAGAGCCGATGGCCGCGGCGATCGGCTCGGGTCTGCCGGTCCAGGAGCCGACCGGCAACATGATCGTCGACATCGGCGGCGGCACCACCGAGGTCGCGGTGATCTCTCTCGGTGGGGTGGTGACCAGCCAGTCGATCCGCGTGGGCGGCGATGAGCTCGATGAGGCCATCATCAACTTCATCAAGAAGGAGTACAGCCTGGCGCTGGGCGAGCGCACGGCCGAAGAGGTGAAGATGGCGCTGGGCTCCGCCTGGCCGCTCGAGCAGGAGCTCCACGCCGAGATCCGAGGCCGTGACCTGGTGACCGGCCTCCCGAAGACCATCGTCACCTCGACCGAGGAGATCCGGGACGCGCTGGAGGAGCCGGTCTCGGCGATCGTCGACGCGGTCAAGGTCACGCTCGACAAGACCCCGCCGGAGCTGGCTGCCGACATCATGGAGCAGGGCATCGTCCTCGCCGGAGGCGGCGCGCTGCTCAACGGCATCGACGCCCGGCTCGAGCACGAGACGGGCATGCCCATCGTCATCGCCCCCAACCCGCTGTACGCGGTGGCGATCGGTTCGGGGCAGTCGCTCGAGGAGTTCGAAGCCCTGAAGGGCGTGCTGTTCTCGGCCAACGTGAGCGGCTGACGGAGCGGCCGCCGTGGCTGTCTCCCGGCGCACCGGGCGCTCCCGCTTCACGCTCCTGCTGCTCATCCTCACCTCGATCACCCTGCTCACCCTCGACTTCCGGGGTTTCGAACCGCTCGACCGGGCCCGCTCGGCCGTGCTTGCCGTGTTCGAACCCGTCGGGTCATTCGCTTCTGACACCTTCGAACCGGTACGGAACGCCTGGAACGGCGCCTTCGCCTACGACGAGTTGGCGAAGGAGAACGAGGAGCTGCGTCAGCGGGTCGACGAGCTCGAAGGGCAGATCACCAGTGGCGAGGTGGCCAAGCAATCGCTGCGCCAGCTGCTCGAGCAGGCCGACATCCCCTTCGTCGGCGACCTCCCCACCGCCCGGGCGCGGGTCATTTCGGGTGCGGTGTCGAACTTCGACCGCACCATCGAGATCGACCGGGGCGAGAACGCGGGGGTGCGTCGGGGGATGCCGGTGGTGACCGGCCAGGGGCTCATCGGGAGGGGGGTACGCGTCTCCGGTGACCGAGCCGTGGTGGATCTCCTGTCGGGCGGCAACTTCTCCGTCGGCTTCAGCGTCGTGGGCACGAACGTCCTGGGGGTGGCCCGCGGTCGGGGGGATGGGACCCGGCTGAGCGCCACGGTCGACGTCGATCGGGTCGTGCTCCCGGGCCAGATCCTCGTCACCAGCGGCGTGGCGGGCTCCACGTTCCCTCAGGGCATCCCGATCGGCACGGTGGCGGAGGTGGGCGACGGCAAGGGATCGCTGCAGCGCGAGCTGGCTGTTGACATGCTGGCCCGCCAGTCGGATCTGTCGTTCGTGACCGTGGTGTTGTGGGAGCCGACCCAGCCATGAAGTGCGCCGCCCGTTTCGGGCTGTTGCTGCTGACCGCCGCGGTGCTCCAGCGGGGCCTGTTCTCGCAGTTGCGGGTGGCTGACGTGTCAGCCGACCTGTTCCTCCTCCTGGCCGTGGTGGCGGGGATGACCGGCGGGCCCGACCGGGGGGCGGTGGTCGGGTTCTTCTCCGGTCTGGTGCTCGACCTGCTGGTGCAGACCCCGCTCGGCCTCTCGGCGCTCGTCTACTGCCTGGTCGGCTTCGGAGCGGGCCGGCTCCAGGGCAGTGTGCTGCGGACCGGCCGGGCGCTACCGGCGATGCTCGCCGCCCTGGCCAGCGCGGCCGGCGTCGGTCTGTATGCCGTAGTGGCCGAGGTGGTGGGCCAGGTCAGCGCGGTCACCGCACACCTCCCGGTCGTGATGATGGGGGTGGCGGCGATCAACCTGCTCCTGTACCCGCTGGCCCGACCGATCGTCGCGTGGGCCTGGGACGATGAGCCGGGTTTGCGGCCCGCGACGAGGTGACGGGCCGGATCTGATGGACTGGTTCCGCTGATGGATCGCGAGTCTCCCCATCTTCGCCTGAGCATCCTCGGAGTGGTGGTGGTGTCCCTCATCGGGACCTTGTTCGCCCGCCTGTGGTACCTGCAGGTCATGGCCGCGCCCGAGTACCAGGTGGAGGCGCAGGCCAACCGGGTACGCACCATCGCCGAGGAGGCTCCCCGTGGCCGGATCCTCGATGCCAAAGGTCGGGTCATCGTCGACAACCGGACCTCGCTGGTAGTCACCGTGAACCCGCACGATCTGCAGGCAGTTCCTGACAGCGCGGCGCTGAAGCGTCGCCTCGCGGAGACTTTGACCCGCTTCGGGGTCCCCACGAAGGTCTCCACCATCGAACGGCGCCTCGGTGACAAGCAGTACAACCCCTTGCAACCCGTTCCCGTGGCGATCGACGTTCCCGAGGAGCTGTTCCTCTACCTGAGCGAGCGAGCGGACGAGTTCCCCTCGGTGGGAGTGCGCCGGGAATCGGTGCGCGCCTACCCCTACGGCGAGACCGCCGCGCACCTGCTGGGCTACGTGGGTCGCATCTCGGCGAAGGAGCTGGCCGACAAGCAGGGCACGCCCGACAACCCGAAACCGACTGACAAGCCGTATCAGCCCGACTCGAACATCGGGAAGAACGGTGTGGAACGCAGTTACGAGGACGACCTGCGGGGGCGTCCGGGCATCAAGACGGTGGAGGTTGACGCCCAGAACCGGGTGGTGCGCACCATCGACGAGCAGCCACCGGTACCGGGCCACGACATCCAGCTGACGGTCGATCTGGACGTGCAGCGCCTGGCTGAGCAGGTGCTGCGGGACAAGCTCGACTCGATCAGGGGAAGCCGCACCCGGGACGGCCGGCTGCGGGCTGCTCCTGCGGGTGCGGTGGTGGTGCTCGACCCCAACAACGGCAATGTGGTGGCGATGGCGTCTGCCCCGACGTACAACCCCGAGGAGTTCGTGAACGGCATCAGCCAGACCCGCTACGACCAGCTCACCGGCGGTGCGGCGTCGGAGAACCCGTTCATCAACCGGGCCATCCAGGGCCAGTACGCTCCGGGCTCCACCTTCAAGCCGATCACCGCCTATGCCGCCCTCTCGCACGGTCTGATCGACCGGACGACCACCTACAACGATCGGGGCTCCTACGATGCCGGCGACCGGGTGTTCGGCAGCCCCTCCGCAGCCGGGCCGGTCAACGTGGCCCGGTCACTCACCGTGTCGAGCGACGTCTTCTACTACTGGCTCGGCCACCGCTTCTACCGGGAGCGGGATGTCTACGGCGAGCTGGCCATGCAGGATGCCGCCTACGCGTTCGGGCTGGGTCGGCCGACCGGCATTCCACTGGTGGACGAGCGCGCCGGCAACATCCCCACACCGGAGTGGAAGCGCAAGATCTGGGAGTCCCTCCCTCCCGACGAGCAGGCGATCGGCGATCCGACCTGGTACCCGGGGGACAACATCAACATGTCCATCGGTCAGGGTGACGTGCTCGTCACACCGTTGCAGCTTGCGAACGTGTACGCCGCACTGGCGAACGGCGGGACGATCTACCAGCCGAACGTGGTGGCCCGGGTGCTGCGCTCACCGAACGATCCGGTCGACCCGGGCGGGGTGGTGCGGGTGGTCGAGCCCGTGGTCGAGCACCAGGTGCCGCTCCCGCCGGAGATCCGCGACCCGATCGTCCAAGGGCTGCGGGGGGTGACCACCGATCCGAAGGGCACCGCCTACGCCCCGTTCCGGGGCTTCGACCAGGCCGCCTTCCCGGTGGCATCGAAGACCGGCACCGCAGAGGTCAAGGGCAAGGCAGACTCATCGTGGTTCGCGGCGTTCGCCCCCGTCGATGCTCCGCGGTATGCGATGGTCGCGATCCTGGAGGAGTCCGGGTTCGGGGCCGAAGCGGCCGCGCCGGTGGTGCGAAGCCTGCTCGAGCTGGTGTCCGGGCAGCGGTTGACTGACCTGTCAGAGATCAGTGGGGGATCCGAGTAGTGGCGGTGCCGTCGCTCGCCCCGTCGGCGGCGCGGCCCCGTGCTGATCGGAGCCGCCGTGATCTGTCCGCACCCTGGCGCCACGTCGACGTGGTGCTCGTCGTGTGCGTGGCCGCGCTGGCGGCGATAGGTGTGTTGATGGTGTTCAGTGCCACCCGTGGCCCGACCGATCCACCTGATCGTTCGTTCCTCGTACGCCAGGCCCTGTTCGTCACCGTCGGGGCGGCGGTGATGGTGGCGGCCACGCTGGTCGACTACCGGCGCCTGCGTGACTGGGCGTGGGCGCTCTACGGGACCATGATGCTGGGCCTGCTCGGGGTGCTCTCGCCGCTCGGGCAGCAGTCGAAGGGGGCGCAGGCGTGGTTCGGCTTCGGGTCGTTCCAGGTGCAACCGGCCGAGTTCGCCAAGGTGGTGCTGATCCTCACGCTCGCCGCGGTGCTCGCCATGTGGGCCGGCGACATCGACCTGCGGCGCCTTGCCGTGCTGCTCGGCGTGTCGGGGGCACCGATGGCGCTGATCCTGCTGCAGCCGGACCTGGGCACGGTGCTGGTACTGGTGTCGATCGTGCTCGGGATGCTGCTCGTGGGGGGCCTGAGACTCCGCTACATCGTCGCGCTGACCCTCGTGGGGCTCATCGGCGTGGTGGGCATCCTGAACTCGAACGTGCTCAAGCAGTATCAGAAGGACCGTCTCACCGCGTTCCTCGATCCCGGCCGGGACACGCAGGGGACCACCTACAACGTCACCCAGAGCCAGATCGCGGTGGCCAGCGGCGGCCTCACCGGGGAGGGGCTGTTCGACGGTCGCCAGACCCAGTTGCGGTTCGTCCCCGAGCAGCAGACCGATTTCATCTTCACCGCCGTGGGGGAGGAGCTCGGCTTCGTCGGCGCGGCGACGGTGCTCGGGCTCTACGGGGTCGTCATGTGGCGGATCTGGCGGACTGCGCAGCTGTCGCGTGACCTGCTCGGCACCCTTCTGTGTGTCGGGGTGCTCTCGATGCTGGCCTTCCAGGTCTTCGAGAACGTGGGCATGGCCATGGGGATCATGCCTGTGACGGGCATTCCACTCCCGCTGCTGTCGTATGGGGGGTCCTCGACACTGACCACGTTCGCGTCGCTCGGACTGGTGCTGAACGTCCACATGCGCCGCTTCCGCTGAGCCGCCACTCCCGGCCCGCGGCGCCCCCATTCCCGGCCCGCCGAGCCCCCATTTTCCCGTTCTGTTCATCGATCCGCGGTCTCGGGC
>NZ_DAIUCK010000139.1:0-6140 GCF_036846205.1 Rhabdothermincola sp.
GGGGTAGGGGTGGGGTGGTGGCGAGCCCGCCGTGGCTCAGGCGACCACGCCGCGCTCACGAAGCCCGGCGATGGCCGCGGCGTCGTAGCCCGCCTCGGCGAGCACCTCGTCGGTGTGGTGCCCCGCCGGTGCCGGCGGCCGGCTGAGCGAGGCCGGTGTGCGGTCGAAGCGCGGCGCCGGCGCGGGTTGCACGATGCCCTCGACGTCGACGTAGGTCGACCGGGCCCGCAGGTGCGGATGCTGCGGCGCCTCGGCGAAGGTGAGCACCGGGGCGACGCACGCGTCCAGCTGGGCGAAGACCTCCATCCACTCGTCCCGGGTGCGGGTGCGGAACACCGCGGCGAAGCGCTCCTTCATCGCCGGCCACTGGGACGCATCCTGCTGGTCGGGCAGGTCCTCGCCCGCCAGGCCGAGCCCCCGTAGGAGGTTCGCGTAGAACGCCGGCTCGATGGCCCCGACCGACAACCAACCCCCGTCGGCGGTCTCGTAGACCTCGTAGTAGTGCGCCCCGGAGTCGAGCCAGTTCGTCCCCCGCTCGGCATTGAAGTAGCCCAGCATGTACGCGCTGGCGATCGGGGCGGCGAGCAGCGCCACGCCGTCGACCATCGCCGCGTCCACCACCTGACCCTCACCGGAGCTCGCCCGCTCGACCAGGGCCGCGCACACCCCGAGCGCGAGGAGCATGCCCCCACCACCGAAATCCGCCACGAGGTTCAACGGTGGCGTCGGTGGCTGTCCGCGCCGGCCGATGTGGGCGAGCGGGCCCGCCAGCCCCAGGTAGTTGAGGTCGTGCCCGGCGCGATCGGCCAGCGGGCCCTCCTGGCCCCAGCCGGTCATGCGGGCGTACACGAGGCGGGGGTTGTCGGCGCGCAGGACCTCCGGTCCCAGGCCCAACCGTTCCATGACCCCTGGGCGGAAGCCTTCCACGAACACGTCGGCTGCTCGGGCCAGTGTGCGTACGACCTCGACACCCTCGGTCCGCTTGAGGTCGACCGCGATCGAACGCCTCCCCCGGGCGTAGACGTTGCCCTTGGCCGTCTCCGGGGATGCGCCGAGCACGTGATCCGGGCGGTCCACGACCACCACGTCCGCGCCCAGGTCGGCGAGCACCATGGCCCCGAACGGCGCCGGCCCGAGGCCGGCGATCTCGACGACCCGGATCCCCTCGAGTGGCCCGGCCATGCCCGTGTCCCCCTGCTCGTCGTGCTGCCGCCGTACCGGCGACGCATCGTAGTGACCACCCTGCGTAATGACCGGCCTACGGCCCAAGAGGCCCGTCGTGGCCCTCAACGACCGGGTGGTGGCCGCCGATGGAAAAGTAGAATCTGTTCTCGTCCGGGAGCCGAAGGGGGCCCAAGGTGGAGCTCAGCGATGTCAATCTGCTCGATCCCGACGTGTTCCGGGAGGGTCGGCACCACGAGATGTTCAAGGTCCTCCGCCGGAAGGACCCGGTCCATTTCCACCCGGAACCCGACGGTCCCGGCTTCTGGTGCATCACCCGCCATGCCGACCTGATCACCGTCAACCGTGACTACGAGGCCTTCTCGTCGGCCGAGCAGGGCATCAGCATCCCCGACATCACTCCTGAGGGCGAGATGGTCCGGGAGATGATGCTCTACATGGACCCTCCGCGGCACACCCGGTACCGGCTCCTCGTGAACAAGGGGTTCACCCCCCGGATGATCGGGCTGCTCGAGACCGGGCTGCGCACAAAAGCCCGGCTCATCGTGGACAACGTCATCGAGCGCGGCGAGTGCGACTTTGTGACCGAGCTTGCGGCAGAGCTGCCGCTGCAGGCCATCGCCGAGTTGATGGGTGTCCCCCAGGAGGACCGCCACAAGCTGTTCGAGTGGACGAACCGCATGATCGGGATCGACGACCCGGAGTTCGAAGGTGACCGTGACTCGGCCAACGAGGCCGCCGCCGAGCTCTACCTCTACGCCAACACCCTCGCCGCGGAGAAGCGCAAGGACCCTCGGGACGACATCGTCTCCCGCCTGCTCGGAGCCGAGATCGACGGCGATCGGCTGAGTGAGACCGAGTTCGACATGTTTTTCATGCTGCTCGCCGTGGCCGGCAACGAGACCACCCGCAACGCCACCTCGCACGGGATGAAAGCGTTGATGGACAACCCCGATCAGTTCGAGAAGCTGAAGGCCAACCCCGACCTGCTGCCCTCGGCCGTCGAGGAGATCGTGCGGTGGGCCACGCCGGTGCTGCACTTCCGCCGCACCGCCATGCGCGACTACGAGCTCGGCGGCAAGCTCATCCGCAAGGGCGACAAGGTCGTCATGTGGCACATCTCGGCCAACCGCGACGAGACGGTGTTCGAAGACCCGTTCCGCTTCGACATCGAACGCTCCCCCAACGACCACATCGGCTTCGGGGGCGGTGGCCCCCACTACTGCCTGGGAGCGAACCTGGCGCGCATGGAGCTGCGCATCATCTTCGAGGAGATCATCACCCGCATGCCCGACATCGAGCTGGCGGGCGAGCCCGAGTACCTCCGGTCGAACTTCATCGGCGGCATCAAGCACATGCCGGTGCGGTTCACACCCGGCCCGCGGCTGGAGCCGGTCCCGGCCACCGCCTGACCCGACCACCTCGCCGGCGGAGTCGCGCCACTCCTGGCCGGCGGCACTGAACGTCTGGCGTTCAGGTGCCCGCTGACACAGCGGCGGTGCGAACGTCCTCGCAGGCCGCGAGCAACGCAGCGGCGAACCCCGGCGACGCGCAGGCCACGTGCCCGTCCTCGATGCGATGGATCGAGGCGTGCGGGATCGAGAAGGCCAGCTTGGCCTGCTGGGTCGGCACGAGTGCCCGGTCGCGGGTCGTGACCAGTACCGCGGTCGGCACGTCCACCGTGCCGATCCACTTCCGGGCGTCGTACTGGCCGATGGCGTGCCCGGCCTCGAGCACCATGCGCCAGTCGTGGCGGCGCATCTCGGCCGCCGCCCAACGCTGCAGAGAGTCTGGCCGACCCCTGGTACTCACCGGCACCCACTGCTTCACCAATGAAGCAGGCAGCGCGGTCATGAGACCACCGATGCGGGTGGTGCCTGCGGCGGCGGCCATCAACGACGAGAAGATCATGCGCTCCCGGATCCCGGGGACGAAGGAGTGGCTGGTGGCGCACAGGACGAGACCGTCCACCAGCCCTCGGTGGCGCTTCCAGATCAGCTGGGCGACCGGCCCGCCCATCGAGTAGCCGGCGAAGATGGCCGAGCGCACCCCCAACTGGTCGAGGAGGGCGGCGACGTCGTCCGCGCAATCCGCGAGACGGAACCGGCGCGAGGACCGCAGCCCTCGCGCATGGCCCCGGAGGTCCGGCGCCAGGACCCGGAATCGGTCCCCGGCCGGCTCGAAGACCCGGTACCAGTTGATGCCCCCCGAGGCCATCCAGCCGTGGAGGAGCACCAGGGTCGGCGCCCCCGGAGGGCCGGGTACTTCACGCACGAAGGTGGTGCCCCGGCCGGGCAGCTCCACCCGGCGCCCGAGGGGGACGGGAAGCCCCGGGGGGTGTGCCCGCTCGCCCGACTCGTCCCGCTCTCGCGGATCGATCATCGGCTCACCTCATCGGCTGCGGCCCGCAACTCCAGGAACGTCTCCTCGATGCCCTCGGCCAGGATCCACGGCTGGGGAACCGCCTCCCGGCACACCATGAAGCCGAAGTCGACCCGATCGCGGTAGCTGAACACCGTGACGTTGACACCGGTGCCGTAGAGCAGCGGGCCCATCGGGTAGAGCGACTCGATCTCCGCGCCGGCGACGTACAGCGGGAACGGTGGCCCGGGAACGTTCGAGATGATCAGGTTCATGATCGGCGGCGTGCGCCGGTCGAGGTGTGCGGCGGTGTACATGCGGGCCGCGAGCGAGATCAGCGCGGGCGGGGCCGCCTCCGTGATGCCCATGATCTTCTCGGCCGCGAGGGCGCGCTGCATCTCCTTGGCGTTCTTCGTGCTCTCGTGGATCGAGAGCAGCCGCAGCACCGGGTCGGCCACGTCGGTGGCGAGGGAGGCGAACATCGCACCCACTTTCGTGCCGACCTCGGTGCGGTCGTCCTCGGCGCGCATCGACACCGGGATCTGCGCGATGAGCGGTTGATCGGGCAGCTCGTCGTTCTTGACGAGGTAGCGCCGCAGCGCTCCGGCGCACAACGCCAGCACCACGTCGTTGACCTTCACGTCGAAGACCTTCTTGATCCGGCGGACCTCGTCGAGGGGCACCGTCGCGTAGGCGAACCGGCGGTGCGGCGTGAGCTCGGTGTTGAACGACGTCCGGGGCGCCTGGAACGGTGCCACCGGCGCATACGACCGGCGCTGGAACCCGAGGAACTTCAAGCCTTGACGGAGGCTCTGCTCGGCCAGGCGAGCCACCCGCCACGGCGTGAGCAGGGTCTCGGCGATGCCGCGCAGCAGCAGATCGAACGGGTTGGGAACCTCTTCGAAGACCCGGGGTGGAGGCTCGCCGTCCGACGGTGGGTCGGGCTCGAGGTCGAACAGGACGGCTGCCAGCTCGCTGCCGGAGACGCCGTCGATGATCGAGTGGTGCACCTTGGCCAGCACGGCGATGCGCCCACCTTCGAGCCCCTCGATGACCCAGAACTCCCACAGCGGCTTGCGCCGATCGAGCTTGAGGCTGACCAGGTCGCCGATGAGGTTGCCGAGCTGCTCCGGCCCGCCGGGGGCGGGCAGGCCGATCCGCCGGACGTGCTGGTCGATGTCGAAGTCCCGGTCCTCGACCCAGCCGGGCCGACCCAGCCCGAAGGGCACCTCAACCAGGCGCCACCGGAACTGCGGAGCGAGGTGGAGGCGGTGTCCGATCCGCCGTTTCAGCTCCTCGACCGAGAACCCGCCCGGTGCGGTGGTGGGATCGGCGATGAGCACGGCCGACACGTGCATGTGCCACGCCGGGGTCTCGCCGTAGAGGAACGCTGCGTCGACACTGCCCATCCGCCTCATCCGCCGCAGTCTCCCACTCAGCCGGACGGAGGTGAAGGGCCGGTGGATGGCGAACCGGTGGCAGCCGAGCCCTCGGCCACCTGTCTGGCCCACCGGTAGTCGGCTTTGCCCGCGGGCGACCGCACCACCTCGTCGACCAGCACCACACTCCGGGGCAGCTTGTACCCGGCGAGATGGCTGCGGGCGTGGCCGGCCAGGGTCTCGAGCGTGGGCGCGGCGCCCGGTGACGGCTGCACCACGGCCGCCACCGCCTGACCCCACCGCTCGTCGGGGATCCCGACCACCACCACGTCGTAGACGTCGGGGTGGGTCTTGAGCACGGCCTCGACCTCTTCGGGGAACACCTTCTCGCCGCCGGTGTTGATGCACTGCGAGCCACGGCCGAGGAGCCGGATCGACCCGTCCGCCTCCACCGTGGCCAGGTCACCGGTGAGCACCCAGCGGCGGCCGCCCACCTCCACGAAGACCTCTGCGGTCTTGGCGGGGTCGTTGTAGTAGCCGAGCGGGATGTGGCCCGTCCTCGCCACGCGGCCCTGCTGGCCCGATCCGGGAGTGACGGGCTCGAGCGTCGCCTCGTCGAGCACCACGGTCGTGTCGTCCATGGGTTGGAACACCACCGCCTCCGATGCGGCGCCTTCCGTCGGCCCGGTGGTGCGCGACGCGCCCTGGGCGCCCGTCTCGGACGAGCCGAAGCCGTTGGTGATCATCACGTTGGGGAGCGTCGTGGTGAACCGTTCCCGCAACGCCGGCGACAGGGGCGCCCCACCGGAGCCCACCGAGAACAGCGTCGAGACGTCGAAGGGCCCGTGCTCGTCCCAGGCGTCGAGCAGGGGCCGCACGACCGCGTCACCCACCACGGTGAGCAGGTTGACCTGCTCCCGCTCCACCGTGCGCCAGACGGTCACCGGATCGAGCGACCCCGGCAGCAACACCACCTTTCCCCCCGCGAACAGCCACGACAACGCGGTCCACTGACCGGCGGCGTGCATCAGGGGAGCGACCGGCAGGTACACGAAGGTGCCGTCGATGATCCGGTCGAGCAGCTCGGCGGGCCGCTCGACCGGGCCGAGCAGCCGCATGGGGTCGCCGCCACCGATGCAGGAGTAGAACGCGTCCTCCTGCCGCCAGACCACCCCTTTCGGCATCCCGGTGGTGCCGCCGGTGTAGATGATGATCTGG
>NZ_DAIUCK010000140.1:0-5900 GCF_036846205.1 Rhabdothermincola sp.
GGGTACGGGTTCCGCCTCGGGCCGGGGCGCCTCGGCGGCCTTCGCAGGCGACTGCTCGGGGGGCGACGCGGCCGGCTCCTGATGGGGTGGCGGCGCCGCGGGGGCACCCTCGACGGGAGCCTCGGTCACCACCGCGAGCACCGCGCCCACCTCGACCGTCTCGCCTTCGGGGACCCGGATCTCAGCCAGATACCCGGACACGGGCGAGGGGACCTCGGAGTCGACCTTGTCGGTGGAGACCTCGAAGAGCACCTCGTCCTCGGCCACCTGGTCGCCGACCGCCTTGAACCACTTGGTGATGGTGCCCTCGGTCACCGACTCACCGAGCTGGGGCATCTGGATCTCGGCCATGGTCCGTCGTTCCTCGAGTCTCGATCGGGTCAGTGCAACGAGCGTCCGGTGAGGGCCATCGCCGCCTCGCCGAACACCTCGCTCATCGTGGGATGAGGCTGGATGAACTGGGCCACCTCCGCCGCGGTGGCTTCCCAGTTCACCGCCAGGTAGGCCTGCCCGAGCTGCTCGGTGACCCACGGGCCCACCATGTGCACCCCGAGGATCTGCCCGGCGCCGCCGTCCGCGTTGCGCTCGGCGATGATCTTCACCATCCCCTCGTTGTCGCCGACGATCATCGCCCGGCCGTTGCCGCCGTAGCGGTGCTTGGCGGTCACCACGTCGTAGCCGGCCTCCTTGGCCGCCTCTTCGGAGAGCCCGGCGAAGGCCACCTCGGGGTGGCAGTAGATGCACCACGGCACCCGGTCGTAGGCGATGGGGAGCGGGTCCTCACCGAGCACGTCCTTCACCACCAACATGCCCTCCGCGAAGCCCACGTGCGCCAGGGCGGGGGTGGCGATGAGGTCACCGGCGGCGTACACCCCGGGCTCGGCGGTGCGGCAGCGCTCGTCGACCACCACGTGGCCCCGCTCGGTGACCTCGACCGCGGTGCCCTCCAACCCGAGGGTCTCCGAGAGCGGGCGCCGGCCCACCGACACCACCACCAGCTCGGTCTCGATCGACTGACCGTCGCCCAGGGCGACGACCGTGGTCTTCTCGCCCGGGGTGTGGCCGGTCACGGTGACCCCGGTGCGCACCTCGATGCCCCGCTTGGAGAACGCCCTGGCGACCAGCTTGGTGATGTCGTCGTCACAGCCCGGCAGGATCTTGGGCAGCGCTTCGAGCACGGTGACCTCGGTCCCGAGGTCGGCCATCATGGAGGCGAACTCGCAGCCGATCGCGCCACCCCCGATCACCACCGCGGTGGCGGGCAGGGTCTGCAGGGAGAGCAGCTCGTCGGAGGTGACGACGAAGCGGCCGTCGACCTCGAAGCCGGGGATGGTCCGGGGCACCGACCCGGACGCCAGCAGCACGTGGTCACCGGTGAGCTCGACCTCCCCGGATGCGCCGCCGCTGACGCGGACCACCCGGCCCGGGTGCAGGGTGCCGGTGCCGTCGAAGAGGGTGACGGTGCGCCGCTTGAGCAGGCCGGTCAGGCCGGTGGTGAGCTGGTCGATGATCTGCTGCTTGCGGGCCTGGGTGACCCCGAAGTTGACCGAGGGGGGCCCGGCGTCGATGCCGAACTCCCCCGCCCGGCGCACCGTGCGGTGCACGGCCGCGGTCTCGAGGAGCTCCTTGGCGGGGATGCAGCCCACGTGCAGGCAGGTGCCGCCGAGCCTGGCCCGCTCGATGAGCGCGATGTGCAGCCCCGCCGAGGCGCCGTAGAGGGCAGCTGCGTAACCGGCGGGCCCACCTCCGATGATCACGAGGTCGAAGTTCTCGGCCGTGGGAACCACCTCCGTTGCGTGCTGGGTTGTGTGCGCCCGGGCGAGCCGGTCAGCGAGCGATGGCGAGCTGCACGGTGAACGCGGTCAGGATGGCGATGCCGCACAGCAGGGACAGGAAGATCAGCTTCCGGGTGCTCATCGTGAGGGCAGCCTAGCGGCGCGCCCCCCCTCGCCTACCATGCGAGCCCATGTCGAGCGCGTCGCAGCGACTGGTGGTCGTGGGGCAGGGCTACGTCGGTCTCCCGCTCGCCGTGCGCGCCGTCGAGCAGGGCTTCGACGTGGTGGGCTTCGATGTCGACGAGGCCAAGATCAAACGCCTCGCGGCCGGTGAGTCGCCGGTGGAGGACATCACCGACGAGCGGCTGCGGGCCGCGCTGGCCACGGGCCGGTACCGGCCCACCACCGCCGCCGAGGATTGCGAGGGGTTCGACGTGGCGGTGATCTCCGTGCCCACGCCGCTGCGGGAGGGCAACCCCGACCTCAGCTACATCGAGCAGGCCGCCGCCGCCCTCGCGCCCCATCTGCGCCGAGGGGCGACGGTCGTGCTGGAATCCACGACCTACCCGGGCACCACCGAGGAGCTGGTGGGGCCGATCCTCGAGGACGGCTCGGGGCTCGTGGCGGGCAACGACTTCCACCTGGGCTACAGCCCGGAGCGCATCGATCCCGGCAACCGCACCTGGACCCTCGAGAACACCCCCAAGGTGGTCTCCGGGGTGGATGCCGGGTCGCTCGCCGCGGTGCAGGCCTTCTACGACGCCATCGTCGACACCACGGTGCCGGTCTCATCCCCGAAGGAGGCCGAGCTGACCAAGCTGCTCGAGAACACGTTCCGGCACGTGAACATCGCGCTGGTCAACGAGCTGGCCATGTTCGCCAACGAGCTGGGAATCGACGTGTGGGAGGCCATCGACGCCGCCTCCACCAAGCCGTTCGGGTTCATGCGGTTCACCCCCGGCCCCGGGGTGGGCGGTCACTGCCTCCCAATCGACCCCTCGTACCTCTCGTGGCGGGTTCGCCGCTCGTTGGGCGAGACGTTCCGCTTCGTCGAGCTGGCCAACGACGTCAACGACCACATGCCCGACTACGTCGTGCGCCGGCTGATGATGGCATTGAACCGCCGGGGCCTGGCGGTGAAGGGGCAGCGGGTGCTGCTGCTCGGCATGTCCTACAAGCGCAACACGGGTGACGCGCGCGAGTCGCCCTCGCAGCCCATCGCCCGCCAGCTCGTGCAGCTCGAAGCCGAGGTGCTCGTCGCGGACCCCTTCGTCGACGACCGCCACCTGCCACCCGGGGTCACCCGGGTCGAGCTCACCCCCGAGGTGCTGCGCAGCGCCGCGGCGGTGCTCCTGCTCGTCGGGCACGATGCCTTCGACCGGGAGCTGATCGTCGAGCACGCCAGCTACGTGTTCGATGCACAGCGTCACCTGCCGCCGGCGGCCAACGTCGAGTACCTCTGAGGCCCGGCGTCGCCCAGCGGGCCGGGCGGCGCGCTCGGTCCGATCGCGCGCCGGGCAGCGCGGCCGCGTGCCCGCTCAGCGCTTGGGGCGGCGCGACCGGCGACCGGCCAGGAAACCGACGAGCAGCGCCAGCACCACCGTGCCGGCCAGCATCAGCCACAGCGGGGCGGTGAACTCGAGGAAGAGGAATGTGAAGGGGACCTCTTCCCGGTTCTGTCCGACGAAGGCCACCAAGGCCAAAAGGATCACCCCACCGCCTACCAGCCGGGCATCGATCTGCTTCCTGGTGCCGCGGCGCTCGACCTCACCGGCCATGGAGCCCTCCCCTGCGAGACGGGTCGTCTCGGTCACCGTAGCGGGCATAGATCATCCGACCACGGACGTTGGAGCCGGAGACCGACAGGAGGGCTGGCCATGGACATCGCGATCACGGGTGCGAGCGGTCTGATCGGCCGAGCGCTGGCCACGGATCTCCGGCGTGACGGCCATCGGGTGGTCGCGGTCTCCCGCAACCCAGCGGCGCTGCGGGGGCTGGACGCCCTGGCCTGGGATCCGGCTGTGGGACGGATCGACCGGGGCGGCTTCGAGGGGATCGACGCGGTGGTGCACCTCGCCGGCGCAGGCATCGGCGACCACCGCTGGACCGACGCCTACAAGCGCGAGATCCGCGAGAGCCGCGAGCTCGGCACCAGGCTCCTGGCCGAGACCCTCGCCAGCCTGCAACGGCCCCCTCCGGTGCTCGTGTCCGGCTCCGCGATCGGCTACTACGGCGACCGGGGCGACGAGGTGCTCACCGAGCAGAGCCCGCCGGGCAGAGGGTTCCTCGCCGAGGTGTGCATCGGGTGGGAAGCCGCCGCGGCACCCGCGACGGAAGCCGGGATCCGCACGACGCTCATCCGAACCGGCATCGTGCTGTCCGCAGAGGGCGGCGCGCTGGCGAAGCTGCTGCCGCTGTTCCGGTTGGGGCTCGGCGGCCGCATGGGGAGCGGCCGCCAGTGGTGGAGCTGGATCTCCATCGCCGACGAGGTGCGGGCGATCCGCTGGCTGATCGACCACGATCTGTCGGGACCGGTGAACCTCACCGCGCCCACCCCGGTGACCAACGCGGTGTTCACCAAGATCCTGGCGTCAGTCCTGCGCCGGCCGGCCGTCGTCCCGGTCCCCGCGTTCGCCCCGAGGCTGCTACGCGGGGCAGAGTTGGCCGACGAGCTGCTCTTCGCCAGCCAGCGGGTCGAGCCTGCGGTCCTGGCCGGGAGCGGCTTCACGTTCTCGGCCCCGGACCTCGAGGGCGCGCTGCGGGACATCCTCGACCGCACGAAGGAGGCAGACAGGTGAGCAGGTCGAAGCGGCAGGTGTCGGTGAGCCGGGTGATCGCGGCTCCGCCGGAGAAGATCTTCGACGTGCTGGCGGACCCGTCCAAGCACCCGATCATCGACGGGTCGGGCACCGTCAAGCGGGCCCGGGGCAGCGCGCCCCGCCGGCTCGAGCTGGGCTCGACGTTCGGCATGGACATGCGGATGGGCGTGCCCTACGTCATCAAGAACACGGTGGTGGAGTTCGAGCCGAACCGGCTGATCGCCTGGCGCCACCTCGGGCGTCATCGCTGGCGGTTCGAGCTGGAGCCGGTCGAGGGCGGCACCCGGGTCACGGAGACCTTCGACTGGTCGACGGCGTTGGCGCCCTGGATGATCGAGCTGGTCGGCTACCCGAAGCGGCATCCGGCCAACATGCTCGCCACGCTGGAGCGCCTCGACGCCTACGTCACCACCGGCGAGGTGCCGGCGAGCTGATCGACCGCCGGCCCCGGCTCACTTGGGCTGCATACGGATGCCGCCGTCGACCCGGATGGTCTCGGCGTTCATGTAGCTGTTGCCGATGAGCTCGAGCACCATGCTGGCCAGCTCATCAGGGGTGCCGAGCCGCTTGGGGAACAGCACACCCTTCTCGAGATTGGCCTTGAAGGCCTCCGACGCCTCACCCTGGCCGTAGATCGGGGTGTCGATGAGGCCCGGTGCCACCGTGTTCACCCGGATGCCCACGGCGGCGAGGTCGCGGGCCACGGGGAGGGTCATGCCGACGACGCCGCCCTTGGACGCCGAATAGGAGGCCTGGCCGATCTGGCCGTCGAAGGCCGCCACCGACGAGATGTTCACGATGGCGCCCCGCTCGCCGCTGTCGAGCGGTTCGGTCTGGCTCATGGCGGTGGCCGCCAGGCGGATGCAGTTGAAGGTGCCGATCAGGTTCACCTCCACGACCTTGCGGAACACCTCGAGGTCGTGGGCGGACTCGTAGCGGCCGTCCTTGCCGATGGTGCGGGTGGCCCACCCGATGCCGGCGGAGTTCACCAGCGCCCGAAGCGGGCCCATCTCCTTGGCCAGCTCGACCGCGGCGATCACCTCCTCGGTGTTGGTGACGTCGACGTGCGCGAAGGCGCCGCCCAGCTCCGAAGCCAGCGCGTTGCCCTTGTCGTCCTGGAGGTCGGCGATGACGACCTTCGCCCCCCGGGCCGTGAGCTGGCGGGCGCACGCCTCGCCGATGCCCGAGGCCCCACCGGTCACGATTGCGGAGATGCCGT
Source organism: Rhabdothermincola sp. (assembly GCF_036846205.1). Lineage (NCBI taxonomy): Bacteria > Bacillati > Actinomycetota > Acidimicrobiia > Acidimicrobiales > Iamiaceae > Rhabdothermincola > Rhabdothermincola sp. The sequence goes on from NZ_DAIUCK010000140.1 coordinate 5,814, forward strand.
TGATGTCCATGGCGGGCGAGCCTACGCAAGCCCTCGCGACCGGAGCCAAACCGCCCTGACCGGCCCCCGTTGCTCATTGCTCCACCG
>NZ_DAIUCK010000141.1:0-1342 GCF_036846205.1 Rhabdothermincola sp.
GACCACGACCCCGCCCACGACCACGACCACGACCACGTCGTCCACCTCGACGACAGCCGCGCCCTCGACGACCTCGACCTCGGGGACCGGCGGGGCGATGACGGCGATCGGCGGGGCGGCGGCGACCTCAGGGTCCTCCACGGGCTTGCCCCGGACCGGCTCCGACCCATCGGGTGTGATCGTCGCCGCGCTGGTGGCCATCGCTGGGGGCTCGGTGCTCGTGGTGCTCGCCCGCCGGCGCCTCGGGGCCCGCGCTCGCCGCTGATCGCGGGCGACCCGGTCACGGCCGCGGTTCGCCGATGGCGGTTGCGACCGGCCTTCCGTCCCGGCAGGTCTCCACGAAGCGGGTGGCGAGCTGCTCGTGACCGGCGAGGTGCAGGTGTACGTACGAGGCCAGCATCCGATGGGTGCCGAAGCCGGCGGTGGTCACGCCGTCCCGCCCTCGCACCCGCAGGGCCTCACCGGTGGGCCGCACCGTCGAGTAGTGGAATTCGTGGCCGCGCAGCTCGGTCCCCGGTGGGCCGAACGGCGTGGGCGTGCACGTCGTCGCGGTGCGGTAGCCGAGGGTGGGTCGAGCCGTCATGGTGGCGGTGGCGTCGATGATGCCGGCCATGCGGTGGCCGTCGATGGCCCGGGTGAGCCACAGCAGCCCTCCGCATTCGGCCCAGACCGCCAACCCCCGACCGATGGCGGCATGCAGCGCGGTGTGCAGCTCGAGGTTGTCGGCGAGCTCGGGCGCGTAGATCTCGGGGAAGCCCCCACCGACCAGCAACCCGTCGATGGCCGGGGGGAGTGAGCGGTCGACGAGCGGGTCGAAGGGGACCAGTTCGGCCCCTGCCTGCTGCAGGATCTCCAGGTTGTCGGGGTAGCGGAAGCTGAAGGCCCGCCCGGCGGCCACGGCGATGCGCACTTGCGCCGGCTGACCTGCACCCGACGGGCGCTCGTCGCCACCGGGGGTCGGCACGGGGATCCGTGAGGCGGTCCCGGCCAGTGCCCTGACCCCCGCCAGGTCGATCTGATCGGCGATGGCGGCGGCCAGCACCTCGAGGTTGCGGGCCAGCTCGTGACGTCGCTCGATCACCGGCACCAGGCCGAGGTGACGGTCGCGCCAGGTGAGCCGGTCGTCACGCCGGAGCGCGCCGAGCACGGGCACGCCGGTGGGGGCCAGCGCCTCGCGCAGCATCCGTTCGTGGCTCTCGGTGGACACCCGGTTGAGGATCACCCCCCCGACCCGGATCCGAGGGTCGAAGGTGGCGAACCCGTGGACGGTGGCGGCCACCGACCGACCGGTCCCTGCGGCGTCCACCACCAGCAGCACCGGCGCTCCGAGGAGGGCGGCCAC
>NZ_DAIUCK010000141.1:1442-5880 GCF_036846205.1 Rhabdothermincola sp.
GGGCGGCCACCCCGAGCACCGCGTCCGCCCCGCAGATCCACGGATCGAGGTTGCGTGACGGGCGACCGGTGGCGAGCTCGTGGTAGCCGGGATCGATGTAGTCGGGACCGACCTTCGCCGCCCCGACCCGCACCCCCGACCGGGCGAACGCGGCGAGCAGCCCGGTCGCGACGGTGGTCTTTCCCGCTCCCGATCGGGTCCCGGCGATCACGATCCTTGGCGGCAGCGAGCCCGGGTGCTGGGAGGTCATCCGCTCACCGTACGCCACGTAGGGTGCCATGCCCTACATCGGTGCTAGGGTCCCGCAGCCATGCGCAGCTCCACCCCGAGCCTCCCCGCCGTGCGCGGCTGGTGCCCCTCCCTGGCGGAGCCGCTCGAAGCTCGTGATGGTTGGTTGGTGCGCCTGCCGGTGGGCTGCCGACCGCTGAGCTCGCAGCAGTGGCGGGTGGTCGCGACCGTCGCCGAGACCCGGGGCAACGGCCTCGTGGAGATCACCCGCCGGGGAAACCTGCAGCTGCGCGGCCTGGCGGTCGTCGACCTGGACGAGACGGCAGCGGCTTTGGTCCGAGTCGGGCTGGCCAGCCGGCACCCGGCGACCGATGGGCGCCGGGCCGTGGTGCTCGATCCGCTGCTCGACGTCGGCCCGGCTCCCGACCGAGTGGCCGACCGCCTCCGGCTGGCTCGCCGGCTGGAGCAGCTCGTGGTCGATCTCGGCGACGGGCTCCCGGCCAAGTGGTGGGCGGTGGTCGACGGCGGTGGGCCGTGGCCGGTCCCCGTCCCCTCGGCGGACGTCGCGGTGCTCGACCGCAGGTCGTGCTGGGAGGTTCGGGTGGCTGGCGCTGTTGCGGCGAGCGCTTGCGACCCAGCTGGTGTCGAGCGGGCGGTCGAACCGGTGATCCGCCGGTGCGCCGCCGCCGGCTGCCGGGCGCGGGACCTGCCGGGCACGGCCGAGCCGTCCGCGGCGCCGCCCTCGGGAGCGGACGGTCGCTCGGCCTGGTGGGGGATCCGGCTGGTGGGCGACCGCGCGGTCGCGCCGACCGCACCGGCGCTCGGCGTCGCCACCGCCGGCGCGCTCCACGTGGTGGCGACCATCGCCGAAGGACCGGTGTCGGTGCGACCCGAGCCGGGGCGGGGGGTGCTGCTCGTGGCCTCCGACGATGGGGGCACCGACGCCGGGGGCGCCGACCTCGCCGGTGCGCTCGAGCAGCTCGCCGCGCTGGGGTGGGTGGTCTCACCACACGATCCCCGCCGCTCGGTGTCCGCGTGCATCGGCTCGCACGGCTGCGCCAGTGCGCTGGTGGACACCCACGCGCTGGCCCGGGCCTGGATGGGTGACGGGCGCGACGGCCCGCTCCACGTCTCGGGCTGTCCGAAGCGCTGCGGTGCCCCACCCGGAGCACGCGAGCTGGTGGCCACCTCCGAGGGCCTCCGGATGGTGGGCTGGTGAGCACCCGGCTCGACTACGACCGCGACGGCGCGGCGATCACCCGGGCGTCGTTCGCGCTGATCCGCGCGGAGCTCGGCGACCGGCTGGTCCGCTTCGGTGCGCTCGAGCCCGTGGTGGTGCGCATGGTCCACGCAGCGGGGGACACCGGGATCGTGGACGGCCTCGAGGCCAGTGCTGCCTTCTTCACCGAGGCCACCGCAGCCCTACGTCGGGGGGCGACCGTGTGGTGTGACAGCGAGATGGTGGCCCGGGGGATCACCCGGGCCCGCCTCCCCGCCGGGGTGGCGGTCCGTTGCGCACTGGGCGACCCGGAGGTCCCGGAGCTGGCCCGGCGTCTCGGCACCACCCGTGCCGCCGCGGCCGTCGAGTGCTGGCTCGGCACCCTCGACGGCGGGCTCGCCGTGGTGGGTAACGCCCCGACTGCGCTGTTCCGGCTCCTCGAGCTCATGCTCGACGGTGTGGCCCGCCCGGCGGCGGTGATCGGGGTGCCGGTCGGCTTCATCGGCGCGGCGGAGTCCAAGCACGCCCTGGCCACGCTGCCCCACGGGGTGCCGTACCTCACCCTCCACGGCCGCCGTGGGGGAAGCGCCCTGGCCTGCGCCGCGGTGAACGCACTGGCCGACGATCGGGAGGTGGTGCCCGGATGACCGCCACCGATCCGCAGCGGGATGGCCGCCTGGCCGGCCGCCCGGGTCGCCTCTACGGCCTCGGTGTCGGGCCAGGTGACCCCGAGCTGTTGACCCTGCGAGCGGTGCGGGTCCTGCGGAGTTGCCCGGTGGTGGCGTACGTGGCGGCTCGGGGGAGGAAGGGGAACGCCCGCTGCACGGTCGAGGGGCTCCTACACCCCGAGCAGGTCCTCGAGCGACTCGAGTACCCCGTGACCGTCGAGCCTGTGGGGGCCGAGGTGTACCGGGCGCTGCTGGACCGCTTCCACGACGACGCAGCCGAACGCCTGGCCACCCACCTCGACGCCGGCCACGACGTGGCGGTGCTGAGCGAGGGCGATCCGCTGTTCTACGGCAGCTACATGCACCTGCACGTCCGCCTCTCGGGCCGGTTCCGAGCCGAGGTGGTCCCCGGCATCACCTCGGTGTCGGCGGCGGGCGCGGCAGCCGGGATGCCCCTGGTGTCCGGCGACGAGCGGTTCACGGTGGTGACCGCCACCATGCCACCCGAGGACCTCAAACAGGCGCTCGCCGGCACGGAATCGGTCGTGATCCTCAAGATCGGCCGCCACCTCGACCGGGTGGTCGCCGCGCTGGAGGCGACGGGGCGGATCGACCACGCCGTCTACGTGGAGCGGGCCAGTCACCCCGACCAGCTCGTCGTGCCGGTGCGTGAGATCGGCACCCGCACCCCCCCGTACTTCTCGCTCGTGCTCGTGCCCGGCCCCCGGCTGGCCGGGCCGTCCTGGTGACTACTCCGCCCGCGACGCGCCGGCCGGGCCGGGTCAGCGTCGTGGGGATCGGACCGGGCGAGGCGAGCTGGTGCACACCGGCGGTGCGCCGCTTGGTGCTCGAGGCCACCGACATCGTCGGCTACGACGCGTACCTCGCTCTGCTCGACGGCCTCGTCGGCGGGGCGCTCACCGCTCGCCGGCACGGGTCCGGGAACCGGGTGGAGGCCGAGCGGGCCCGACTCGCGCTCGACCTGGCAGCCCGAGGCGGCGATGTGGTGGTGGTGTCCTCCGGAGACCCCGGGGTGTTCGGCATGGCCGCCGCGGTGTGCGAGCAGCTCGACGCCCACCCCGACAGCTGGCCAGGGGTGGACCTGTCCATCGAACCGGGCATCAGTGCCGCCCAGGCCCTTGCGGCCCGGGTGGGAGCACCTCTCGGCCACGACTTCGCCGTCGTGTCGCTGTCGGACGTGTTGAAGCCCTGGGAGGTGGTGGAAGCGCGGCTCGATGCCGCGGCGGCGGCGGGGTTCGTCCTGGCCCTCTACAACCCCCGGAGCCGGCACCGGCCCTGGCAGTTCGCGCGGGCCCTCGAGGTGTTGCACCGCCACCGCCCGCCGGTGACCCCGGTGGTGCTCGGCCGGCGGATCGGCCGCCGGGGGGAGCAGGTCATGGTCACGACGCTCGGTGACGTCGACCCCGAGTCGGTCGACATGTCGACCGTGGTGATCGTGGGCTCGGCCGCCACCCGCACGGTGCAGTGCGGCGGGCGGGCGCTGGTCTACACCCCTCGCCGTCACGGGCATTCGAGCACCGCGCCGGCGCCGGAGCCTCCTGCCACCGCCGCGGTGACCGCGAGCCTGGCCGCGCCCGCGGGAGCGCCCGTGGTGGGGGGCCGGTGGTTGCTGACCGGTGGAGCTCGGGCGGGCAAGAGCGCGTACGCCGAGCAGCTCGCGGCCCGCAGTCAGCGACCGGTGACCGTGGTGGTGACCGCACAGCCCGTCGACGAGGAGATGGTGGCCCGGATCGCCGCCCATCGTGCGGCCCGGCCGGCCGGTTGGGTCACGATCGAAGAGCCGCTCGATCCCGCCTCGGCGATCGGGTCGGTTCCCGACGGCGACTGTGTGCTGCTCGACTGCGTGACCGTGTGGGTCGGGAACCTGTTCCACCACGGGGTGAGCGAGGCGGCGATCGACGGGAAAGCCCGCGACCTCGCCGAGGTGCTGGCCGGCCGGGGCGGGCCGTGTGTCGTGGTCACCAACGAGGTGGGTCTCGGGCTGGTTCCGGAGACCGACCTCGGTCGGCGGTACCGGGACGTCCTGGGGCGAGTCAACGCGACGCTGGCGGCGGTGGCCCATCGGGTCGTGCTGGTGTGCGCCGGCCGCGGGCTCGAACTGCAACCGCTCGACCCGATCCGCTGAGTGTCGTGGTGCACGGGCGAGTCAGCGCGGGAGCGTTCGCTGGCCTGCGGGCCGCGACGAGCCTGCTGACCCGGCTCCCGGTCCGGTCCCCCGTGGCTCCCGCGAGTGGGGTGCTGGCCTGGTTCCCCGCGGTGGGTGTGCTGGTGGGTGGCGTCGGGGCCGCGGTCTGGCTGGGGG
>NZ_DAIUCK010000142.1:0-5869 GCF_036846205.1 Rhabdothermincola sp.
CACCCCGCGTTCTGGCATGTCGAACACGTGCCCCGGCACGCGTTTGACATGCCAGTTGGTGAATGAGGCAGCTCGCTGATGAGGAGAACGGACGAAGGTGGTGAGCTTGCGTGCCGGTCCGGCTCAGATCATCGACGCGATGGGGTGCTTCGGCGGGTATGCGCCGAAGGTCATCAGGTGGTCACGGATGCCGGCGGTGAAGCTCTCCAGGTAGGCCAGCTTGCGGATGAGGTAGCTGCGGCTCTCCTTCGGGTCGAGGTAGAGGTTGTAGAGCCGCCCGTGGGTGTAGCGCTGGGTGACGCCGGTGAACCCGCCGAGGTTGAGCGCGTCCCGGTCGTCGTCGGAGGTGGACGCCACCATGAACTTCCACTCCCCCACCCGCAGGGCGGAGAACACGGTGACCAGCCAGTAGTAGAGGTACTTGCGGTTCGAGACCCCGTCGGGGTCGAGCAGGAACGAGGTCTGGTCCACCCCGTCGATGTACCGATCGGAGGGGATGCGGTCCTCGGCCCCTGCCAGCCGCAGCACCGTGGGGAACAGGTCCATCTGGGAGAAGATGCCGTCGCTCGCCCGGTCGGCGTCGATCATGCCCGGCCACACGATGATGCCCGGCACCCGCTGGCCGCCCTCCCAGGTGGAACCCTTGGCACAGCGGAACGGCGAGTAGGCGGCATCCGGCCAGGTCTCCATCTCCGGGCCGTTGTCGGAGGAGATGAACACCAGGGTGTCGTCGAGCTGGCCGGTGGCCTCCAGCTCGGCGACGAGACGCCCCACGATGTCGTCGAGCTCCATGATCGTGTCCTTGTAGGGGTGCTTGGCCGGGGAGCGTCCGAGGAACCGCTCGTGGGGGTAGTTGTCGAAGTGGGCGCCGCGGGTGCAGTGGTACAGGAACCACGGACGCTGCTGCGGGGTGCCGAGCCGGGCAGCCATCCGGCGGATGAACTCGAGCGAGTAGGTCGCCCACCGGTCATCGAGCTGCGAGAGCACCGGGATGGTGACCTCCTCGACCGTCTCCAGCTCGCCGCCCCGGGTGGCGTGCACGAAGCACTTGTTGAAGGGCAGGTTCTCCACCCAGCGGGTGCGCTCCTCGCTGTAGACGATCTCGGGGAAGAAGTAGGGGTCGCGCCATTCGGTGTACATGTCCGACACGGACAGGAAGCCGTAGAAGTCGTCGAAGCCGACGTGCTGGGGTTGGGATTCGACGTTCTCGCCCATGTGCCACTTCCCCACCGCCTGGGTCACGTACCCGGCGTCGGAGAGGAGCTGGGCGAGGGTGATCTCCCCGTCGAGCCCACCACGCTGGCCGTACATCGGCGGGCGAAGCAGGCCGTGACGCATGGGCAGGCGCCCGGTCATCAGCGATGCCCGCGACGGGGTGCACGACGGCTCGCTGTAGCAGGAGGTGAGCAGGAGCCCCCGCCGAGCCAGCCGATCGATGTTCGGTGTCGGCGCCCCGACCGCCACCCCGCCGCCGTAGCAGCCGAAGTCACCCCAGCCGACGTCGTCGAAGTAGATGAACAGCACGTTGGGTCGCTTGCCGCCAGGGCCACGGTAGGCGTCGAGCTTGGCTGCCGCCCGTGCCTCCTGGTCGGGGAGCACGAAGCGGGGCTCGAGGTGGTCGGCTTCGCGGACCGTCTCCGCGACGACGGGATCGTGAGCCATGGGATCGGGTCCTTCCTGGGGGATCGGTGAGAGCGGCGACGGCGAAAGCGATGCCGACGAGGCCGGGGCCGGCGATCCGGGCCGGCGATCAGGGCCGGGACCGTCGAAGACCGGGGTGGCGGCTGGCGAGCACGGGCACCAGCAGCTCCTTCGGGGTCAGGGAGGCTGCGAGCGCGACCACCCGGTTGGCGGTGCCGGGGATGGCCACGGCGCGGCCCCGGTCGAGGGCGTCGACCCCGACCCGGGCCACCGCGTCGGCGCGCTCCCACATGAAGCTCGGCAGCGCGGTCTCGTCCTCACCGGTGAAGCCGGCCACCTCGCTGAACTCGGTCTTCACCGGCCCGGGGCACAGGGCGGTGGCGGTGACGCCCGTGCCGCGCAGTTCGCCGCTCAGACTGCGGGTGTAGGAGAGGACGAACGCCTTGCCCGCCGCGTAGCCAGCCTGGCCGGGCAGGGGCTGGAAGGCCGCGGTCGAGGCCACGTTGAGCACCGCCCCCCGGCCTCGCTCCACCATCCCGGGAAGGAACCGACTGCACAGATCGACCACCGCCACCACGTCGACCTCGACCATGTTGATCTCCGCCTCGGGGTTCGATCGGGCGACCGGGCCGACGGTCGAGAGCCCGGCGTTGTTGACCAGGATGTCGACCGTGAGGCCCAGGGCGTCGACGCGCGCGGGGAGCTCGGCCCGTGCCGCCCGGTCGGCGAGGTCGGCGGGGAGCACCTCGGCGCGCACACCCTGCTCACGCAGCTCGGCGGCGAGGGCGCCGAGCCGGTCGGCCCGCCGGGCGACGAGAGCGACCCCGTGTCCACGGCGAGCCAGCTCGCGGGCGATCTCGGCACCGATGCCGGAGGATGCGCCGGTGACCAGCGCGGTGCGATCAGGGGCGGGGGTGGGAAGCGTCATGCCGAGACGCTACCCACTCGAGCCGCCGCGCTCGCCGCCGGTTCGCGCCGGCGGTATGCGGACCGGTCCGAGCCGGTGGCGCCTGTCTCCAGGCGACCTCAGCTGGGCTCGATGAAGATGCACTCCCCGGGGCACTCCTCCGCCGCCTCGATGACCGCGTCGAGGCTGCCATCGGGGATGGCGACGATGCCCTGCGGACCGCCGGGGTCCTTCTTCACCCCGCTGCCGTCCTTCACGTAGGCCAGCCCGTCGTCGAGCAGCACGAAGATGTCCGGCGCGATCTCCGCGCAGATGCCGTCACCGGTGCAGAGATCCTGGTCGATCCAGACGCTGTAGCTCATGACTCCTCGCTGGTGGGAGAGGGCGGGCCGGACGATTGTGGTTCGCCCGGCCCCGGTGTCGCCAACCGGCGACCCGGCCGCCGGGCTCGGCCGTCGCGGGCGAGCTGCCGATGGGTGCCGAGCGATGGATGCCCGGTCCGAGGTGGCCGAACCGACCGGTTCGCTCGGGATCAACAGATCGAGGCGACATTCGCCGACTCCTGGAGCCGGCCGGCCATGGAGTGCAGGATGTCGCAGAGGTCGACCACGTCGTCGGGGGAGGGCTCGGTGATGGTGACCGGCTTGCCCAAATCGAAGAAGTCGACGGTCATGGTCATGGTCATTCCCAGTTCGGGCATGGCGCCGAGCCCCTCCGATCCGGGGCCTGTTCCGTCGAGACCATCGAGCGTGCCGAACAACGCGCCGAACAGCTCGCCGAGGTCGTAGGTCATCGCCACCCGCCGGACGTACCCGTCGGCGTCGAGGTACACATCGACCGGGAACGTGACGTCCCGAAGCGCCTGGTCGACCTCGCCACCAACACCACCCAACAGCTGCTCCATGCGCGGCCGGTCGGCACCGGCTACGTCGAGCGCCCGACCGACCGACACCGCCGCGTGCAGGTGCGTGGTCTCGACCCCGTCGATGACCTCGGTTCCGACGGTGGTCAGATCAGCACCGACCCCGCGCAGGTAGCCGAGGATGGCGGAGGGATCGGTGAGCGGGTCACCCATCGGGCCGGACAGACCGATCTTCTCGAGCACGCCCAGCCGGGAGCCGTCGACCCGGATCCACCTGCCGGTGATCGACGGGTCGAGCACCCCCAACATGGGCGTGCGCAGGTAGGCGACGTCGCCGGCCCGAATGACGGCCGTCTCCGTGTTGGCCAGGTTGCCGAGCGCGCCCTGCCCGCCAGCCCTGCCTCCGAGACCCTCGAGGCCCTCCAGGAATGGCAGGTCGGTGCGCATCGTGAGCGAGAAGCGTTGGCGACCGTTGTCGTACGCGCCTTCGCCGGACGTGGTCATCGACAGCGACCCGGGGATGGAGGTCGACCCCCCCTCCCCGGACATCTCTGTCGACATCGTGACCCGGAACCTGCCGGTGGTCGCACCAGCGGTGCGGTCGGCAGCGGCGGCGAGCGCCACCGGGTCGAACGACCGCTCGGTACCGCCTTGGCGCTCGGTGACCGCCGACGAGTCCAGGTCGGCGTCGGTGTCCACCTGGACGTAGGTGCCTTCCTTGGTGGCGCACGCAGCCAGTAGCAGGCCCGCCGTCAAGACGACCACGCAGCGTCGCAACATGACTACACGGTACCCGCAGAGCTGGTGACGATCCGGAGCGGCGCCCGGCCCCGCGGCGCGTACGATGCCCGGTCGATGAGCGGGAGCGGCGCACCGGCGCTCCCGAGGACGTCCCGCCCTCGTGGGACTTCCGCGCCTTGGGCGTGAGCTGGACTTCTAAGGGGTGGGCTGCGGCCGTTGGGCTGCCGGTTCTGGAACTCCCGCTGGGCGGTGGTGGAGCTTCGTCGACCGCGGCACTGATGGGCGGTCTTCTTGTCCATGCCGGCATCGGTCTTTGTCTTTGTGGCGATGGTCGGCACCGGTGGTAAGGCGCGCTGGGCGGGGTCTAGCGCTGGCTGGGCGGTGCCGGTTGCTTGTGGGCTGTTCGTGTGGGGGTTGCTTCGTCGGGTGGGTTGGCCGATTGCGTCAGGTGGGATTGCGTCAGGTGGGCGAAGCTCGAGGTTTACGGGGCGGTGGTCTGTGTGGTGTGGGGGCCGCTGTGGTGTCGGTGCCAGGCGTAGGTGTTGGTGAGCAGCGCCCAGGAGAGCAGGTCGAGGAGTTGGCGTCGCCAGCCGAGGGCGGAGGCGCGATCGGCGATGAGCGTGGCTTTGTAGGCGGCGTTGATGGCTTCGCTGTCGTTGCGTAGCCCGTACAGCAGCGGGAACAGCGGGTCGGATTCGGGTAGGAGGCGGAGCTGGTCGGGGCGCCCGTAGCCGGTTTCGCCGGGCTGGGGGTGTGGGCTGATCCAGGCGGTGAAGGTCTGCTTGGGGCATGGGACGAGCACGCCAAGCGCGAATCGCCACCGGTTGGTGCGCCCGCGGCGGTAGCGGCGGATCTGCTGGCGGTCGAGTGGTGGGGACAGGACGGGGCGGCCGCTGTCGTCGAGGGTGCTGTCGTGCACGGTGCCGCCGCAGGTGACGAGGGTGTGGCGGCAGGTTCGGCGCCCGACGGTGTGGGTCCAGGTGCCGAGGGGGAGCTGTCGGTAGGTGCGGGTGTCGTCGTCGCGTCCGGCGGGGTGGGGTTTGTTGATGACGATGAGCCCGAGATCGCTCATGAGGGTCTCGTGGTGGACCCCGCGGAAGGCGCCGTCGTAGACGACGGCTTGGATGCCGTCGCCGGCGTGGGCGTGGACTTGTCGGATGAGCTCGATAGCGGTGTCGGCTTCGCGTCCGGGTTGGTCGACGCGGCCGACGGCGAGGAGGACGCGGCGGTGGGCTTCGGGGCCTCGTACGGCGATGGTGACGAGTTCGTTGCCCCAGATGGGCCCGTCGTAGCGGACGTGTTGGGCGGCGTCGGGGTCGCGCCGGCCCCGGTTGGTGGGCCGGTACAGGGGACGTACCACGGTGCCGTCGCCGTAGATGGTGCGCGTCGGGTGGGGTCGGGTGCGTGAGCCGGGTCCGTCGGGGTCGAGGAGCCCGACCTGGCGGGCGAGGCGCACCGAGTGGCGGGTGAAGGCCTCGACGAGCGCGGCGAGGGGTTCGTCGCCGGTGAGCCAGTCGCGGGCGTGGCGGTAGGTGTCAGAGGTGAGCGCCGACCCGACCGCACCGAGCGGAGCGCCGGCGGGGTGGGTGGCAGCGCCGGTGTTGTAGCGCTCGGTGACCGCGGCCCAGGTGGGGTGGTGGGCGAGTTCGGTGTCGAGCCGGTTGGCCGAGCCCCACAGGCGGGCCATGGCACCCCAGGCGAGGTGCAAGGCGAGGGGG
>NZ_DAIUCK010000143.1:0-2170 GCF_036846205.1 Rhabdothermincola sp.
GGGGACACCACCTACCGTTACACCCCCCAGCAGGTGGGCACCGGCACCGACTGGGTCACGGTGGCGGCCGGCAGCGGGCATTCGTTGGCGGTGAAACGTGACGGGACCCTGTGGTCGTGGGGGTACAACTTTTCCGGTGAGCTCGGCCTCGGGGACACCACCGACCGCAACACCCCCCAGCAGGTGGGCACCGGCAGCGACTGGGCCAGTGTGGCCGCCGGCAGCTACAGCGAACACTCGCTCGCGATCAAGACCGACGGCACCCTGTGGGCCTGGGGTCATAACGGCGACGGCCAGCTCGGCCTCGGGGACACCACCTTCCGTTACACCCCCCAACAGGTGGGCACCGGCACGAACTGGGTGCGGGTCGCCGCCGGCGGCTACCACACACTGGGCATCCGAGCCTGAGGACCCCGCCCTGGCCCGGGCCACTCGCCACGAGATCCGCCGAGCCAGCGCCACCCGGTCGAGCTTGCCGGTCGCGCCCACCGGCAGCTCGTCGACCACCGTCGGGCAGGCCCTACCATCGGCGCAGTGACAGGTCGTGACCCGGGACTGGTCGGGCGCGGGCGCGAGCAGCTGGCCCTTCGTGAGCTGCTGGAGCGCGCCGTCGCCGGGCGGGCGTCCGGGCTCGCACTCGAGGGCGACGCCGGCATCGGCAAGACCGCGCTGTCGCGTTGGCTGCGCCGGGAAGCGGCCGAGGCGGGGTTCACCTGTCTCGACACGGTGGGACCGGGTGAAGCCCGCGCCACCCCCTACGCGGCATTGGTCGAGCTGCTGGCGCCGTTGCGTCAGCGGCTCGACGAGCTCGACGAGAGCGGGGTGCTCGCTGGGGTCCTCACCGGCGGCGGGTCGGCCACCCCCCAGTTGGTGGCCGCGACCTTCCTGCGAGCGGTGGCGGCGCTCGCCGAGCACGAGCCGGTGCTCGTCGTGGTCGACGACGCCCAGTGGATCGACGACGCATCGGCTGGAGCGATCGCCACGCTGGCCCGCCGCATCGAGGTCGATCGGGTGGCGGTGGTGGTCGCCAGCCGCGAGCCGCTGGCCTGGTGGCATCCGACCGGGCGGCAGAGCATGGTGCTCGAGGGTCTCGCCGAGCCCGACGCCGTCGCCCTGCTTGCCGATGCCGCCGGCCTCACGCCCGATTCGGCCCGGCACTGCTGGCGCCTGACCGGAGGCAACCCGCTGGCGCTGCTGGCGCTCGGGCCCCACTGGCGGGGGGAGATCGGCGACGAGCCGGCCGCCCTGCCGCAGCGGCTCCGCGACGCACTCGACGAGCGCCTGGCCGCCGCGGTCGGGGCAGAGCCGGCCCTGCTCGCCCTGGCTCTCGACCGCACCGGTGACGAGTCGCTGCTCCGCGACGCCGTTGCCGGTTGGGATCGCATGGTCGACGCCGGCCTCGACGGCGGAGTCCTCGAACGACTCGATGGCCGACTGCAGTTCACCCACCCGTTGCTGCGGGCGCGGGTCCTGGACGCGTCCTCCGCAGCCGAACGTCGGTCGGTGCACGCTGCGCTCGCCGATGCGGCGGCGTCCGCGGACGTGCACCGCCAGGCCCGGGCGTGGCACCTGGCGGAGTCGGTCACGGGGCCCGACGACGAGGTGGCGGAGCTGCTGACGCAGGCTGCTGACCACTACCGCCGCAGCGGCGCTCCAAGGGAGGCGCTGGTGGCGTTCCGCCGCGCCGCCGACCTCAGCGTCCAGCCGGACGAGCGTGCTGCCCGGTACATCGATGCCGCCGAGATGGCGTGGTTCGTGGGGGACCATCCGCTGGTGGACGAGCTGCTCGACGAGGCCACCGACCAGAGTGACGCGCCAGCCATACGGGGACGGGTCGCGGCGGCGCGCGGGCAGCAGCAGACGTGGTTGCACGGCCCGCTCGCCGGCTACGAGCTGCTGCGCCGGGAAGCCGACGCCATCGAGCGCGACCAACCCGCGCTGGCTGCCATTTGCCTGGGGTTCGCCACCTTCTCCGCCTTGGTGGCGGTGCGGGTCCATCTGGCACTGGAGGTGAGCGAGCGGGCGCTCGAGCTGTCGATCGGGAGCGATGACGCGTTCGCGGTCCTGGGCGCCCACGCGGCCCGGGGCTCGGCACTGATCCTCGCCGGTCGGGCCGGCGAGGCCGACGCGTTCTTGGATCCGGTGGAGCAGCTCGCCGTGGCGGCGGGGG
>NZ_DAIUCK010000143.1:2180-5734 GCF_036846205.1 Rhabdothermincola sp.
CCAGGCTCATGACGGCGAGGAAGACGCACTTGAGGGCGGCGGCCTCGGTCGGGACGACCGAGGCCGAGCACCTCGTGCAGATGGTGGCCATGGCGCACACCTACCGGGAGCGATGGGATCGGGCCCGGGACCTGCTCACCGGCGTGATCCAGCGAGGTCGGGTGGTGGGCGCCAGCGAGGCGGTTGCGCTGGCCAGCGGTGTGCTGGCCGAGATCTCGGTGCGCACGGGGCGGTGGGCGGAGGCCTACGGGTTGATCCGCACGGTGGTCGACGAGGAGTGGGGTGATATCGGGGTCCGTTCCTGGCCCCGCGCCTACCTGGCCCGGGTGAGCGCCGCGCTGGGGCGGGCGGAGGAGTGCCGGGCGGAGGCGGCCGCGGCCCTCGAGGTGGCAGGCCCGATGGGGCTCACGGTGGTGGAGGTGTGGGCGGAATCCGCCCTCGGTCTGCTCGAGCTGGGCCGCGGTCACCCGCAGGAAGCCATCGTCCACCTCGACCGGGTGGCCGAGGCATGGGAGCGAGGCGGCGTGGCCGAGCCCGGCGCGCTCTGGTGGGAGGGCGATCATCTCGACGCGCTCGTCGCCTGCGGTGAAGAGGGGCGAGCCAAGGAACGGCTCTGCCTGCTCGAGCGTGCGGTCGAGTCGACCGGACGGGGTTACGCGGCGGTGGTGGCGGCGCGAGGCCGGGCACTGCTCGCGCCCGACGAGGACGCCGAGGTCCGCTTCGCCGAGGCGGTTCAACGCGGCGAGGCGTTCGCCTCCCCGTTCGAGCTGGGTCGCACGCTGCTGGCTCGGTCCCGCTACCGGCAGCGGCTGGGGCTCGATGGTGCTGCCTCGGACGCCGAGCGGGCAGCCGCGCTCTTCGATGCCCTGGGGGCGGTCGACTGGGCCCGCCAAGCCCGCGGGAGGGACGGCGAGGCGGGGCGGCTGGCGCTCATCGACCAGCTCACCGCCGCGGAGCTGCGGGTGGCCATGTCCGTGGCCCGGGGGCTCACGAACCGGGAGGCGTCGATCGACCTGTGCGTGAGCACCAAGACGATCGACTACCACCTGGGCAACATCTACCGGAAGCTCGGCGTGCGCACCCGCACCGAGATGGCCGCCCGGCTGCTCGGCGCCGGCACGGATCAGAACTAGGTGATCACCTAGGGCGCTCGGCCTACTCGCGTGGCTACAACTGCCCCATGTCTGCGCGTCAGGTCCCCTCACCTTCCCGCTACCGGCTCGCCGCCTTGGTGGCCGCGGTTCTCGTCGCCCCCCTCGCGGTGCTGTCGCCGGCCTCGCCGGCCGGGGCGGACCCCACCCTGCCGATCCAGGTCGACGGCACCCAGGTGACGCTCATCGACGGGCTGGTGACCGTCGCCGACGCGTCGACCTTCACGATGCCCTTCGTCAACACCGGCCCCGACCCCCTGTCCATCACGATCGCGAGTGCCTGGCCCGTGAGCTACGGACCTTCTCCCACCCTCGACGAGGAGAACGCGCTGTGGTCTGCCGGGGTCGATCCCGCCACGCTCACGAACAGCTCGTCGGCGACGCTGGTCTCCGACACCTGCGTCGGGTCGACGCTGGCCCCGTTCGATACGTGTGAGTTCAACGTCGAACTGCCGCCGGATTGGCCGCTCGATTCGGAACCGTTCGGCGTGTACTTCGAGATGGAGGACGACTCGATCGGCGTCGTCGCTCGTACCCTGCTGGTCTGGCCCGTGGTGCCGCCGCCACCGCCAGGTCCTCCGGCGAACGACGACTTCGTCAACGCCACCGACCTGTCGGGGCTCACCATCCCCGAGTGGGGTGATCCCCCCCTGGTCATCAGCGGCGATACCACTGGCGCCACCCTCGAAACCGGCGAGATGGACTACGGCGACCAGGGCGGCTCGGTCTGGTACAAGTTCACCGCCCCACCTGGTGGGTTCGCCGGCCAGCTCGGGGTGCGCGCCGCGGATACCGGCTTCTACGTGGACCGCCTGATGGCGGGCTACCCCGATCCGATGAACCCGGGCTTGCTGCACCCGAGCAACCTGCCCGCTCAGGTGGACCGTCTCACGACCGCCCGGGGGAACGAGGTCGTGCCCTTCGACGCCGCCCCCAACACGTCGTTCGTTCGCATGGAGCCGGGCCACACGGTGTACTTCCGGGTCTCCTCCAGGCAGTACCCGTTCCCGGGCGACGGCCCGTTCAGCCTGGAGCTGTTCCGGGCTCCGGTGGGCAACGACCCGGTGCAGCAGGCGTGGGACGTCTGGCAGGGCCAGCCCTTCGCCGACAACACGGGCTGGGGTGGTGACGGCACGACCTTCCAGGTCACGCCCGACGCGCCCGGCCAGGCTCCGACCGCGTGGTTCACCCACGTCTTCGATCGCCCGGGCATGCTCACGATCGGCCTGACCTCGGAAGACGCCAAGGGCCTGCCCTCGGATCGGCCGCTCGGTGTGAGCCTGTACCGGGCGCCGACGAACAGCCCGGTCACGGATGTGGCACAGCTCGGTACCCCCGTGGCGTCCGCCACGGGCACCCTGAGCTCGGCGTGGCGGTACCTCGACGGCAGTTGGGTCCTACTCGACCAGTGGGCGGCGACGCTCATGGACGTCGCGGTCACCCCCGGCCGGTACTACATCGCGATCGAGCGGGGCTCGGCCGGAGGCACGTTCTTCGCCATCTCCGACCAGTTCCACGCATCCGGCCCGCCCCCACCACCCCCTGCCGCGCAGGTGCGGATCGGTGACGTGTCCGTGATGGAGGGCGACTCGGGGTCCCGCAACCTCTCCTTCCCCGTGACCCTCAGCCAACCGGCCGCCACCGACGTCACCGTCCAGGTAGATGTCGTCGCCGGCACCGCCACCCCCGGAACCGACTACGTGGCCCCCACCCGGACCAAGACCCTGCGGTTCAAGCCGGGCCAGACCACCAAGACCGTGAACGTCCCCGTGCTCCAGGACCTTGACGTCGAGGGCGACGAGACCCTCACCGTGGAGCTGTCCAACCCCTCCGCGCCGTACACCATCGCCGACGGTGAAGGTGTGGGCACCATCCTCGACGACGACGGGTTCGCCAGTCCGAACGTGGGCATCGGTGACGTGCGGGTCTACGAGGGAACCGACGGCACCAAGGCGGGCAAGGTGATCCTGCCGGTCACGCTGTCGTCCCCGGCGGTGGCCGAGACCACGGTGGTGGCCACCGTCTACGTCGGGACGGCCGACGGATCGGACCTGCGCCTGCTCACCAAGCCGAAGCGCATCACGTTCCGGGCCGGAACCTGGAAGAAGGCCGTGTCGATGCTCTTGTACCCCGACGCGGTGATCGAGCCGGACGAGACGATCACGGTGGTGCTCAGCGATCCCAGCTCAGGATTGGTGATCGCCCGTAGCGGGGGGACGGGCACGATCGCCAACGACGACTGATCCGCCGCGCTCGGTTCCTTCCTCGCTCCACCACGATCTAACGTGGCGTCAGATCCGAGCGAGCACGAGGAGCCGAGCACCCGTGGATCTCCGCTACACCGAAGCCGAGCAGCAGTTCCGCAAGGAGCTGCGGGAGTGGTTGGCCGAGGCGCTCCCAACC